>JADHTX010000015.1 GCA_016784875.1 Methylobacter sp. | reverse complement strand
CTTGCATGTGTTAAGCATACCGCCAGCGTTCAATCTGAGCCATGATCAAACTCTTCAGTTTATATCATTTTGCCACTCAATAAGATGAGTAGCCAATCTTGGCTCGACTACAGAATTAAACGTATAAAATTTCTTTTTTACGCAAGTTCTTGTGTCGACTATTTATTACAAACGTAAATAGCTCGTCACAAGCACCCACACAAATTATTTTGATCAGATTTTTAAAGAGCGTGGAGCGAAGCCCCGTTGAGTCAGACTATTATACAGATCCGATTCAGTTTGTCAACACCTTGTTAACTTTATTTCTTTCCCTTCCTTGTTGAAGTTAATTACTTAACCCCGAGGAAGCCGACCATTATAACCTACTCAGTCTGCATGTCAACATTAATGTTGACTTTATTTTCCTTCCCTCTTCTCTTTCAAGGTCTCTGCCCCGAAAGAACTGCGTATTATACAGCCAACTTTGCTTTCGTCAAGCAATTACTTTGACTCTCGCAAATTTTCTTTTTCCTACTTGATATACATGCTGAACACCAACAAGAATCTCCATTTTTTGATCAGAAATCTTTTCACCATCAATTTTTACCGCGCCTTGTTTTATCATACGATTAGCTTCAGATGTGCTCCCCGTCAGCCCGGCATCTTTCAATATATTCGCTATGCCGTAACTTGCACCGTCAACCTTTAATTCCACCTCATCCATTTCATCCGGCATCGCACCACGTTGAAATCTGGCTTCAAAATTTTCCAACGCTTTGACAGCAGCAGCGGCATCATGAAATCTTTCTATAATTTCCTGAGCCAACTTTACTTTATAATTTCTCGGATTGGCTCCTTGCTTACACTCCTCTGCCCATAGCCTGATTTCAGTCATCGGGCGAAAACTCAGCAATTCAAAATAGCGCCACATCAAATCATCCGATATAGACATTAACTTACCAAACATATCATCAGCGGAGTCAGCTATCCCAATATAATTATTGAGTGATTTAGACATTTTTTGCACACCATCCAACCCCTCTAATATAGGCATAGTCATGACAACCTGAGGCTTTTGACCAAAAGCCTCTTGCAATTGCCGACCAACCAGCAAGTTAAACTTCTGATCCGTACCCCCCAATTCCACATCGGCTTTCATCGCCACTGAATCGTAGCCCTGTATTAATGGATACAAAAACTCATGTATCGCAATTGGCTGCCCGCCCTTATATCGCTTGCTAAAATCATCGCGCTCCAGCATTCTTGCTACAGTGTGCTTGGCTGCCAACTGTATTAGATCAGCGGGAGACATTGCATTCATCCAGCTTGAATTAAACATCACTAAGGTTTTAGTCGGATCCAAAATCTTAAATATCTGCTCTTCATAGGTTCTTGCATTATCAATCACCTCATCCCTAGTCAACGGTTTACGCGTTATATTTTTGCCTGTTGGATCGCCTATCATTCCGGTAAAGTCACCAATCAGGAACAACACCTCATGCCCCAAATCCTGAAATTGCTTCAACTTATTAATTAATACCGTATGCCCCAAATGCAAATCAGGAGCCGTTGGGTCAAAGCCCGCTTTAATTCGAAGAGGGCGCCCCTCCTCCAATTTTTTAATTAATTCCTGCTTAACTAAAACCTCATCAGCCCCTCTAAGAAGGTGCTCCAATACGTCCTCTTGCAATTTCTTTCTCCAAATCCAATTTATTTAATCTGCACTATTATAAGATTAATGCACAGCTTCACAGAATAAAACTTTTCTGAGTATTAACGTTGGTAAAATCACCTAAAGTCTTTTAGAATGCTTACCAAGTACCTCGAAATTTAATTTTAATTGTCCTGTCTTTACCTCGTGAAATATATTAAATATACCCCCTTATTTTTAGGCCTTGGTTCAATCTGTATTGCAATAGCCAGCCTTTCTATTTCAAACAAACCAAGCCCCCTTAACTTACAAGACAGCAAAACTCAAAGCCCGCCACCTGAAGTACTCATTAAAAAGGAATCTTCACGCCTAATCAACCATAAGATACAGCCCGGGGAAAACCTTTCAAGCATCTTCGCAGCACTAAACTTAAATAAAGCCGACCTAAGCCAGATTATTAATTCTAATGACGATGCCAAACAATTTGCGAACATCTCAAGCGGAAAATTTTTGCAGCTAAAAATAAATCAGTCCGACCAGCTTGAACAATTAACGTACAAAATTAATGCCATTGATACACTTTCCGCCACACGCAGTAACAACGACTTTATAGTAGAGCTATCTAGCAAAGAGGTTACCCGCGAACTCACCAGCGTCCAATCAACAATTGAGTCTTCTCTTTTTTTGGACGGACAAAAAGCCGGCTTATCTAATAAACTGATTCTGCAATTAGCTAATATTTTTGCATGGGATATTGATTTTGCTACTAATTTAAAAAGTGGCGACCAATTTACGGTTGTTTATGAAAAAATCATTGCTGATGGAAAAGAAATCAATACCAGCAAAATTATTTCCGCTGAATTCATTAATCGCGGCAAAGTGTACTCCGCAGTCAAATACAAAGATCCTAACGGCAATGTCAACTATTACACGCCTGACGGCAACGGCATGCGCAAAGCCTTCTTAAGTACACCTGTTGACTTCGCCCACATTAGCTCACACTACAACCTGAAGCGTAAACATCCGATTTTAAACAGAATTCGCGCACATACCGGTGTTGACTATGCAGCAAGAACAGGCACCCCGATCAAATCTACAGGGGATGGCAAAATTGCTTTTCACGGTAATAAAGGCGGCTACGGCCAAGTCGTCATTGTTAAGCATGGAGACCACTATGAAACACTGTACGCTCATATGTCTAGCTTCAAAAAAGGCCTAAAAAACGGAAGTTCTGTTAAACAAGGCGACATTATTGGCTACGTCGGTCAGTCAGGCCTTGCTACCGGCCCTCATTTACATTACGAATTTCGCATTGACGGAACTCACCGTAATCCATTAGCACTTAACTTGCCCCACTCTTTACCAATAAGCAAAAAACTACTGGCTGACTTTAAATCACAAACCAAACCCTTATTAGCTCTTCTAAATCAAGCTAAAGCACAATCTTTATTTGCAAAGAACTAACGTTATTTTACCGACGCCGTCTATGACTGAGCTTTATATTGGACTTATGTCTGGAACCAGCCTAGATGGCATTGACGCTGCTCTTGTTGAATTTACCGGCAACAAAGTTAAACTTATCCAATTTGAATATCTTCCCTTCCCCAATGAGATTCAAACTGCAATCCAGAAACTCAGCAAGCCTGACGCGCTAGTCTCACTCAAAGAATACGGTGCTATGGATACACGCCTTGGCCACTTATTCGCAGACCTTGTAAAAACATTGCTTTCTAAAACCGATATTCCCGCATCAGCAGTCAATGCCATCGGCAGCCATGGGTTAACCATCTACCATGCCCCCGAAATTAAATTCCCTTTTTCCCTGCAAATTGGAGATCCCAACATTATTGCCGAAAAAACCGGCATTGCCACCGTAGCTGATTTCAGACGTCGGGATATTGCTGCCAAAGGTCAAGGTGCGCCTCTGGTTCCGGCTTTTCATCAAGCCGTATTCCATAACCCTAATGAACATCGCTGCATCGTGAATATTGGCGGTATCGCCAACATCACCGTATTGCCTAAACATCAAGCAGCAGAAATCATCGGCTTCGACACCGGTCCCGGCAATACCTTGATGGATTTATGGATCAAACTACACCAAAATCTATCGTATGATAAAAACGGCGCCTGGGGGCAAACCGGTACCATTGATCACAACTTAGTGACACTATTAAAACAAGACGCCTATTTCAATACCGCCCCGCCAAAAAGCACCGGTAAAGAATATTTTTCACTACCTTGGGTTTATCAGTATTTCGACGCATTCAGTTACCAAGCAGAAGACGTACAAGCCAGCTTATGTTTTTTAACGGCAATAACCATTTGTGATGCTATCAAAAAATATGCACCTGCTACCGAACGTATATTAATTTGCGGCGGAGGTGCTCACAATGGCTATTTACTGGAACTCATAAAACAACATATTGAATGCCCTGTTGAGTCAACAGAAAAATACGGCCTTCATCCCGATCATGTCGAGGCTATGGCCTTTGCATGGTTAGCCAGACAAACCATTAACCACCTACCAGGCAATCTTAAAGAAGTAACAGGAGCAATTAACTCCGTTATTTTAGGGGGGATTTATCAGGGATAACAAAAAGGGCACTGCTTCTGCTCACGCTAAACACCCACATCCCTGTAGGTGACATCTTGTCTCCCAGAGGGAAACTATAACTCAACTATGCTGAAAAAGAAGATCCGCAACCACAGGTTGTGGTCGCATTAGGATTACGAATAACAAACTGAGAACCCGACAAATCTTCCTTATAATCGATTTCAGCGCCTGTTAAATACTGAATACTCATCGAGTCGATCAATACCGTAACACCGCCATTTTCTACGCTAGTGTCATCTTCATTAACTTCTTCATCAAAAGTAAAACCGTATTGAAACCCAGAACAACCGCCGCCTGAAACATAAACTCTCAGCTTCAGATTATCATTGCCTTCCTCGGCTATTAACTCACTCACCTTAGCGGCGGCACTATCAGAAAAAACTATCGGATTAGACATATGTTTTGCACTATTAAAAATAAAATTGTAAATAATTATGACTATACCCAGCTTTTTAGTCAAGAATTATGGATAAAGAGCAATCACCCTTAATCCTAAACCTTCCTTCAAGCCGAACATCAAATTCATATTTTGCACCGCCTGCCCCGCTGCGCCCTTAACCAGATTATCGATCACCGACAGCACCACAATAGTTTGCCCACCTTGAGGTTGATGGATTGAAATTTGACAATTATTGCTGCCCCGGACATTCCGGGTATCGGGATGTGAGCCTTGCGGCAGCACATCGACAAACGCCTCATCGGCATACTTTTTTTCATACAAAGCCTGCACGTCGTCCAAATTACCCTGCGCCTGACTATATAAGGTAGCGTGTATACCCCGGATCATCGGTGTTAAATGCGGCACGAAAGTCAAGCCAACCGATTTTCCGGCAACCAACGCCAGCCCCTGGACAATTTCCGGTAAATGCCGATGACCGGCCACTGCATAAGCTTTAAAACTCTCGCCGGTTTCGCTCATTAAGGTCGCCAATTCAGCTTTACGCCCTGCCCCGCTGACTCCGGATTTAACATCGGCGATTAAATGCTTAACATCGACCAGATCATTTTCCAGCAACGGCAAGAAACCCAGCTGCACGGCAGTTGGATAACATCCTGGACAAGCGATTAAATCAGCCTGCTTAATCGCCTCACGATTCAGTTCCGGCAAACCATAAACCGCATCGGCAATTAAATCCGGGCAGGCGTGTTCCATGCCGTACCACTTGCTCCATTCCTTAGCGTCTTTCAACCTGAAATCCGCCGACAGATCGATCACCTTAACACCACACGCCAGCAACTGCTCTGCCATCAACATTGCCGTACCGTTCGGCGTCGCAAAAAACACCACATCGCACTCGGCCAGAGTTTCAACTCCAGGCAAGCTAAATACCGCATCGATAGCGCCGCGCAAGTTGGGATAAGTCGCATCCACCCTTTGCCCCGCATCAGCGCGGGACGTAACCACCGCCACCTCAACATCCGCATGCAACGCCAAAATCCGCAATAGCTCAACACCGGTGTACCCGGTTCCGCCCACAATACCTGCCCGAATCATTGTTTTATCCTGCCTACACATTGTTTATGAAAATAACTGGAGCATATAATAACCGCAACTCAGCTTATTGACGATGTTGTGACTATGCCGCTTCCCAAACAGATGATCACCATTAAAATAGAAAACGGTGTTTTAAAACCGGTTCAACGCGCCATGCCCACTCCGTCGTCCAACCAAGTATTGATTAAGGTCGAAGCCGCCGGGGTCAACCGGCCCGACGTGATGCAGCGCAAGGGTTTGTATCCGCCGCCGCCCGGCGCATCAGACATTCCGGGACTGGAAGTTGCAGGAACCGTTCAGGCATTGGGCGATAACATCGATCATTTAAATATCGGCGATAAGGTCTGTGCGCTGGTGACCGGCGGCGGTTATGCCGAGTATTGCTTGGCCTCTGCGGCGCACTGCCTACCCATCCCGGAAGGCTTGTCGTTTATCCAGGCCGCCGCATTGCCGGAAACTTTTTTCACGATCTGGAGCAATGTGTTCGACCGCGCCAAGTTGCAACCCGGCGAAACGCTGTTGGTGCATGGCGGCAGCAGCGGCATCGGCACAACGGCGATACAACTAGCCAAGGCCTTCAACGCCAAGGTCATGGTCACCGCAGGCTCGACGGACAAATGCGAATTCTGCCTGAAACTCGGTGCCGATGCCGCGATCAACTATAAGAAGCTGGATTTTGTCGAGGAAATCAAGCGGCTTACCAGCAACCGAGGCGTCGATGTTATATTAGACATGATCGGCGGCGACTATTTCCCGCGCAATTTAAAATGCATGTCTGACGATGCCCGGCTGGTGCAAATCGCCATCCAAAACGGCGCGAAAACCGAACTAAATCTGTTGCCGGTCATGCTTAAACGACTTACTATCACCGGCTCCACTTTAAGAGCCAGGGATGACAATTTTAAAGCCGCCATCGCCAAGCAGCTGCTGGAAAAAGTCTGGCCTTTATTGGCATCAGGATCAATCGAACCGGTTATTCATTCGACGTTTGCGCTGACCGATGCCGCCTTAGCCCATCAACTGATGGAAAGCAGCCGACACATCGGCAAAATCATCTTAACGGTATGAAACTATGACTTATACGACGCTTGTTTCCGCACAGACACTCCATGACCATCCCGACTGGATTATCGTTGACTGCCGGTTTTCATTGACGGATACCGAGGCGGGGGGTTATGCCTACCGGCACGGACATATCCCCAATGCCCGCTATGCGCATCTGGACAAAGACCTGTCTTCAGCAATCAGCGATTTCACCGGTCGCCACCCGCTGCCTGACTTCTCGTTACTGGCAAAAAAACTGGGCGACTGGGGCATCAGCAACAACAGCCAAGTCATTGCTTACGACGATGCAGGCGGCGCTTTTGCAGGCCGTCTTTGGTGGCTGTTACGCACGGTGGGACATGACAAAGTCGCGGTATTGGACGGCGGCATCAAGCATTGGCAAAAACAAGGCTTGCTTGTCACCACAACCTTGCCTGCCTTTAAATCCGCAACATTCAGGCCGTACCTGAACGAGGCCGCTTGGCTTAATGCGGTTCAGGTGCAAAACGGATTGGCGCAAAAAGCCATCTGCCTGATCGATGCCAGAACGCCGGAACGCTATCGCGGCGAACAGGAACCTATCGACCCGGTTGCAGGCCATATTCCAAGCGCATTAAACCGTGCCTTTCAATTAAACCTGGACAGCAACGGCTTATTTTTACCGGCAGAACAGTTGCGCGAACAGTTTAGTCGCCTAATCGGCACTTGCGCGCCTGAACAAGTCGTCCATTATTGCGGCTCCGGCGTCACCGCCTGCCATAACCTGCTAGCCATGGAACATGCCGGACTAACCGGTTCCAGACTGTATGCGGGGTCGTGGAGCGAGTGGATCAGGAATAAAAATCGGGCGATTGAAAAAGGTAAATGATGCGCATAGCGCCCCACATTCTGCCAAACATCATTTCAAGCCATGACAAATACATCAAGATTGTTTTTTGCCTTATGGCCCGATGATGAAACCCGACAAGCACTATTGCGCTTAAGCCGGTCCATCGCAGCCAAGGGCTGCAAATGGGTGCAGCCTCATAATCTTCATGTGACCTTAGTGTTTTTGGGACGGGTTGACGAGGATGTCGCATCGTTGCTTAAGCAGTCGGTCGCCGGTATTACTGTCCCGCCTTTTGAGCTGACCTTTGATAACTTAAGTTATTGGAGTCGGCCTAAGATTTTATGCCTGACTTGTCGGCAAGCTGCGCCCGACAATACTATGCTATTGACTTCCGCGCTAACCGAAATAGCGGAAAACTGCGGCCTGCAAACCGACACCCGGCCTTATACCCCGCATATTACCCTGGCTCGACATGCCCGGTATTTGCCGGACGCGAAGTTTGAGCCTATCGTCTGGCGCGCCGAAGCATTTTGCCTGGTTGAGTCCTGTAGCGAACCGGACGGTGTTTGTTACAAGGTGAGACAGCAGTGGCCTTTGCTCAAGTCCACTACACTGTAAGTTAAGCAACATAACAGCGTAAAAACTGATCGAAGCCGCAGAATTATTGATTGTGCGCCATCATCGTGGATATGGGCCGCTCCTACAATTAATGGCATTGCACTAAATGCCTGCCGCTACTCCGGTAGGAGAAGAGGCAAAGGTTCCGAATTTTAATGTTCTACGGATATACGAGTTTTTTATTCTGCAATGGTTTTAACTTGGCTAGTGAACCGGCCATGCGCAAGCCGGGTTTGAAGCATATCGCCGACGCTGATTTGTTCGGTAGAACGGATGATTGCACCGGTAGTCGGATTGATTGCCATCGCATAACCCCGGTTTAACGTTGCTAGCGGACTGACCGCATGCAGCGTCTGGCTGGTGTTTAACAAACGCTGATTAAGTTGCTCCAGCTTATGGGCGATTGCGGCCATCAGGCGCTGGTTCAAATACTCTTGCCGTTGTTTATGACTGTTGATGGTTACCGCCGGATTATGTTGCCATAATTGGGCGGTTTTTGCCTCGACACTACCGGCCATTTGGCGAAGCTTGATATGCATGGCTTGCTTGAGCCTAGCCTCCAGTTCGTCCATGCGCTTGATGCTTCTGACTAGTTTTTGTCCCGGATGTTGCTGTTGCAGACGCTGACTCAGCCAATCCAAGGTTTGCTGTTTTTGGTTCAGTGTGCGTTGCAGTTGTTGTTGCAGCTTGGATTCCAGATACTCGAATCGGGACAGCCATTGCTGTTGATCGGGACTGGCATGTTCTGCGGCTGCCGACGGCGTTGCAGCGCGCAAGTCGGCGACAAAATCGGCAATGGTGAAATCGGTTTCGTGGCCGACCGCAGAAATGATCGGAATTTCGCTGTCAAAAATAGCTCGGGCGACCAGTTCCTCATTAAATGCCCAAAGGTCTTCCAACGACCCGCCGCCCCGCCCGAGTATGATAATATCGCATTGCTTAAGACTATTGGCGGTTACTATGGCTTTGGCGATTTCATGTTTGGCGTTGTCGCCTTGCACCGCAACCGGGTAAACAATCACCGGTATTGCAGCAAAGCGTCTTTTCAACACGGTTAATATGTCCCTAATTGCTGCGCCTGATGGCGAGGTTATAACACCAATCGCTTTGGGCAAAGTAGGCAGCGTTTTTTTGTTTGCGGCATCGAACAAGCCTTGTTCGGACAATTTCAGCTTTAATGCATCAAACGCCCGGCGCAAAGCTCCGTCGCCGGCTTCTTCAATATGTTCGACGATCAGCTGGTAGTCGCCTCTGGGTTCGTACAGACTGACTTGCGCCTTGACGATAACCTGTTTGCCGTTTTCCGGTTTGAAGGCCAAGCGGCGCTGCTGGGTGCGGAACATCGCACAGCGCACCTGAGCATTAGCGTCTTTCAGCGTGAAATACATATGCCCTGAAGAGGGCTGCGCCAGGTTGGATAGTTCACCCTCAACCAGTACAGACAGGAAATGTTCGCCAAGCAATTGACTGGTTTCACGGTTAAGCTGGGTAACGGTAATGATATTGCGCGGCTTAAATGCCGATGCGGAGGTTATAGACATTAATTTACGCGAGTTAAGAGTGTGTTTGTTAGGCAAAGCTGCCGGCTAATCATTCATTTTTTGGATGCTTTCCCGTTGAAGTTGGTTGATATAGTGTTGAACCGTTGTTTCAAATACTGGCGTTATTCGGGTAAATAAACAGCCAATTTTCTGAATTTTAAGCACGGCAATTTTATCAGGATTGATCACAAACTTGGCGCAGACCTTAAAATCGATAGCATCTTCACCTGTTCCCGAAAGCACCAGTCTACACTGTTTAAATTGCGCGCCGGAAACCAGCAAGTTGGATATCTCTGGCGACGTATTCAGCACTGAAAAACCGGTAAGACTAATGTCGTATAACAATAAATCAACTGCTTTCTGTCCCCCCACTGTCAACTGACAATAACTGCCTTTTGACCGCGGCGATTTTATCCGAAAGTATTCTCTACGCTGCATCCAAAAGATTGACTCAGGAATTGGCATAGTAAACGCAGGCTCCCCATTATAGAGAGTCTGGGCCAACATTATTCCATTGAAAGAAGCTTTAATACCTGAAAAATCGGCCTGAAAAGTAATTTTGTCGGACTTAAGGAGTTGTTGATTTAAAGCCTCTTTGGGGCCGTAATCGAAAATTACAGCATTATTTTTTTGGTCAATCTCAAGTATTGCGGTGAGAAAAAATGCCTGGCCTTCACCAAAACGCACGCTTAGCAAACATCTATTCTTAATCAAAATCGATAGATTATAAATTATTTGCCTTGGGCTGAAGACTGAATAAGAAGAGGCCTCACTCATTAATATATACCCTGTACATTTTGCTGATTAACGGAAGACATAATGTTTACTCATAAGAATTTTGCCGACTAAAAAACAGAGGAAGACTATACCTCAAGTTTCTTTTTACTGTCGACTAACATATACTTCGCCCGGCCACGGTTGCGGATTCCTAGCGGCTGACTTTATGCCGATAGCCGCGTTGCTGAAACAGTTTCATAGCTTGCTATGCGCCTGTTTCAGCGCCTTGCTATCGACAAAAATCAACTCGCTATCATTTCCTCAACCGTAACCGTGCGAAGTATAATTCAATCATTCTTCTGTAAGTTTTCCCGTTGAATTCGTTGCATATAACGCTGAATTGCCTCTTCAAGCGGACGCGATAGATTAATGAACTTACAGCCAATTTTTTGAATCTTTTGTAGTTTATCAGGGTTAATTATGTACTTGGCACAAATTTCAAAAGAAACCATACCCTCACCCGAATCCGAAAGAACAAGCTTACATTGTGTGATTTTTTTGCCGGGAATCATTAAGTCAGAAATTTCTTTCGATACATTAAGCATTGCAAAGCCAGTAAGGCTAATGTCGTATAGCTTAAGTTTAACGGGCTCCCTACCCTCTAGCATTAAGTGACAATAACTGGGATTTGAAAACGGCGTTTTTACCCTGTAATACTCTCGACGCTGCATCCAATAAAGCGACTTAGGAATAGGCATACTGAATGCCGACTCACCCTTATAAGCGATTTTTTTCAGGTCAGTTCCGACAAAAGAAACCTTAATCCCATTATAATCCGTGTCGAATGCAACTTTACCGGCATTAAGCAGTCGTTGATTTAAATCTTCTTTAGCCCCGTAATCTAAAACCACCGTACTGTTTTTTGCATTGATCTCCAGCAACGTGGTGATATAAGACTCATTATTTTCCCCAAAACGAGCGCCTATCAAGCATTTACTTTTAAGCAACAATAATAAATGGCTGACTATTTGCTTTGAGTCTTGAATGGAAAAGGAAGAAAGATCGCTCATTAAAATGTGTTACGTATTTGATTGATTGTTTGTTTGCTTTAAACGCAATAGACACATTGCCTAACAGCTTATTCTTTCTGTAAGTCTTCTTGTTGAACCCGTTGCATATAGCGTTGAATAATCTCTTCAACCGGACGCGTTATCCCAATGAGTTTACAACCTATTTTTTGAACTTTTTGTACCTTCTCCGACTTAATAAGGTATTTGGCACGGGTCTCAAAAGAAACCATACCCTCACCCACATCCGAAAGAATGAGTTTACACTTCGAAAACTTTGTACCGGGAACCAGTCGCCCAGAAACTTCTTTGGAAATATTAAGCATTGCAAAGCCAGTTAGACTGACATCGGTTAATTTAAGATTAACAACTTTACTATCTTCAAATACTAATTGAGCATAACTGGGTTTTAAAGCCGGAACTTTAACCCTGAAATATTCTCTACGCTCCATCCAAAAAAGTACCTTGGGGAGAGGCATGCTAAATGCAGGGTAGCCTTTATGGGTGATCATTTTTAACCCAGCCCCAAAAAATGAAGCTTTGATGCCTCGATACTCAGTGTCGAATATGATCTTACTAGCATTAAGCAAGTGTTTATTTAAATCTTCTTTGGAACCTGAGTCTAAAATTACAGTATTATTTTTTCCATCAATTTCGAGCAATGTCGTGATATAAGACTCGCTATTTGCCCCAAAACGAGCACTTAGCAAGCTCTTATTTTTAAATAATATTGTTAAATAATAAATTATTTGTTTGGTATTTTGAACCGAAAAAGATGATAAATCGCTCATTGTTCCTTTAAATATTCGTTAAGGCCATCATCGAAATTTATGAATTTATTTTATTTATTAACGAAAACTTATGTACATCAGAAAAATATGTCCTTCTAACGAAGGAAACTTGGTCTTTCGCGTATGACCACTAAATTTTTTAAAATACTGTTAAATTTAGTGTATTGTAGAATATTTACTATTTAAGCACAAAGGAAAGGGGTGTACGTGGCGTGGTTTCTTTTATTTTCCGCTGGATTTGCGGAAATTGTATTTGCTTTAAGTCTTAAATATAACCAAGGCTTTACCAAGCTCTGGCCCAGCATTATAACGATGGCGTCCGGTGGTTGTAGTTTTTATTTATTGATATTGGCAATTAAAACGTTGCCGCTGGGAACGGCTTATGCGGTTTGGACGGGCATGGGCGCAGTCGGTGTAGCCGTATTAGGTATTTTCCTTTTCAAAGAATCTGCGGACTGGTATCGCTTACTATCAATTACGCTGGTAATAGCAGGAATTATCGGTCTTAAATTAACGGATAGCGCTTAACGTGCTGCACTTAATTTTTCAGTCGCCAATTGAATCTGCCGTATTCGAGCGTTTAGACTCCGGCGATGTAGTGATATTTCTTGAAAACGCTGTTCTGCGAGTATTTCAACACAGCAACATAAGCGATATGTTAACGAAACAACTCAGCAATAACCGCCTTTGTGTGTTGTCTGATGATATTGCCGTGCGCGGAATCCATCCCGATGAGTTAATTAAAGGTATCGAGGTGATAAACTATACCGAACTGGTTGAATTGACAATCAATAACCCGGTTATTCAGTCATGGACGTAATCGATCAGGATTTGCGCCTGGAGACAACAGACCAGGGTTTTTTGGTGAATCAGGCAGACTGGAATGAAGATGTTGCCCAGCAGTTGGCGGCATTAAACCAAATCCAGCTGAGCGATGAACACTGGGAAATTATTGTATTTATTCGACGTTACTATCAGCAATTTAAACATTTACCTAATGCGCGGGTTTTTACTAAAGCAATTGCCAAAGAATTCGGCGAGACCAAGGGTAACAGCCGTTATTTGCATAAATTATTTCCAGACGGACCTTTAAAATATGCCTGCAAGCTGGCTGGATTGCCTAAGCCGCCTACTTGTTTGTAGTTTTGTGTTTATTCCCTAGTACTCAGTCAATATTGATATGTCGTGTAAAAGTTGTTTAACTCAGCGTAAATCCGCTCATCCCATTCGACAAGCTCATGACAGGCTTCGACAGGCTCAGGACGAACGGATTTATACTTCGCACGGTTACGGTTGAGGAAATGATAGCGAGTTGATTTTTGTCGATAGCAAGGCGCTGAAACAGGCGCATAGCAAGCTATGAAACTGTTTCAGCAACGCGGCTATCGGCATAAAATCAGCCGTTAGGAATCCGCAACCGTGGACGGGCGAAGTATACTTTTACCCGTCAAGATAAGCTTGACTGAGTACTAGACCCAAAGGCAGTAAAAATATTCGCCTTTAAAAACACAAAGAATAACCACGAAGAATACGGAGTTTTTAACGCTTTGAATGAATCTATTTATATTCTCCGCGCTCTCTGTGTTTTCCGTGGTAAATAATTCTAATTTGGAAAGATCTAAACCTAACTTATGAAGAGCCCTACCCTTGCTTAAACTGATGAATCAGGCGCCGTTCTTTTTTATTCGGCTTATGTTCCCTACCGCTAAAGTCAAATAGTTCCCGCTGTTCACGGTTCTGTATAATTTGTTGCTCGCGCTTGGCTAGGCTCTCAGCACTTTCCTCATAGAGCAAAACCGCCTCTTTAGCCGAGCGCCGCTGGCCGTTAATGGCAACAATTGCAATCTCCCAGCGATAATTATCTTTGCTAATGGAAAGCATCGCGCCGACTTTGACTTCTTTTCCCGGTTTGCTGCGCTGGTCGTTAACATGAACTTTACCGCCGGCAATTGCCTCAGCGGCCAATTTGCGCGTTTTAAAAAAACGTGCCGTCCATAGCCATTTATCCAGACGAATAACTTCCAAGTCAGACATTAGACAACTTCATTGCCGCTGTCAGCCCAAGCTTTAAATCCGCCAGCCATGCTGACCGCATTGTTGAAGCCCATTTTACTTAATACCTCCGCTGCCAATGCAGAGCGACCACCGGACTGACAATAAACGATGATGAGGGCATCTTGCTTATCCTGAAAATCCGGGTGCGAACCAATCTTAAATTCCAATACACCACGAGCTATATTAAACGCTCCAGGCAAGTGACCGGCGGCATATTCAGCAGGCTCTCTGACATCCAAAATCAGGCTGGTTTCTATAGAATTTTTTGCGCTATCAATATCAATTTCAACAATATTTTGTTTAGCTTGGGCAACAAGATCCATTGCGGTAAGTATCATATTCATCTCTTGGAAAATAAAATTTATGTTAACAATAACTAAAAGCCTATTTTTTATATATTTTTTTAGGACTTTTCATTCTTAGCGTTAAGCTTGGTTTTTACTGCGAGGGCTATTTTAGATAAAAAAAATAGTTTTTGTCTTTATTTTAATAAAATAACACAGCTTGATCTGTACAGCGCTGGGCAAAAAGAACTTCCGGGGCAATCACTGAAGTGAACACCCCGTAGTAGGGAATATTAGTTGAGGTGCTTTTTTAGTTCTCTAGGCAAAGAAAATACCACTTTTTCTTCTATCCCTTGAATCTCAATAGTCGATTGTCCGCCCCATTGTTTTAACTGATTGATAACCTCCTGAACCAGAACTTCCGGCGCAGAGGCTCCAGCGGTAACTCCGACCACGGCAATGCCGTTAAACCAGCTTTCCTGCATATCTTTTGCGGTATCGATCAAATAGGATTTTTTTCCCAGTTGTTCGGTGATTTCGCGCAACCGGTTGGAGTTGGAGCTGTTCGGCGAGCCGACGACGAGAATAATATCAGCCGTTTTAGCCAGTTCAAAAACGGCGTCCTGACGGTTTTGGGTAGCGTAGCAGATGTCGTCTTTTTTCTGTTCCTGTATTGCTTTAAAGCGCTCTCTTAAGGCATCGACCATAATCTTGGTGTCGGTCATCGATAAAGTAGTTTGCGTGACATAGGCCAAATTATCAGGATCTTTCACTACCAGTTTTTTAACGTCTTCCGGCGTTTCTACCAGATAAATACCGCCATTGTCGGTGCCCCGCTCATATTGCCCCATGGTGCCTTCAACTTCAGGGTGTCCGGCATGACCGATCAAAATAACTTCACGATTCTCTTTGGCATGTTTGGCGACCTGCAAATGCACTTTGGTAACCAATGGACAAGTCGCATCGAAAACCGTCAAATCACGTTCTTTGGCTTCCTGCTGTACTTGTTTGGAAACACCGTGAGCGCTGAAGATCAGATAAGAACCGATCGGCACGTCAGTTAAATCTTCAATAAAAATAGCGCCTTTTTCTTTAAGACCGTCAACAACCGTACGGTTATGCACAACTTCGTGCCGAACATAAATGGGTGCGCCAAAAGCTTCTATAGCTTGATCAACGATTTCAATAGCACGGTCGACACCGGCACAAAATCCACGGGGGTTAGCGAGTACAATTTGCATATCTTGAGTTCTTTACTAGGTTAATTTGGAGTTATTCTAACTCAACATTGTTTCTGATACGATAATTCCATCAGCATCAGTATATAAAAAATAGTTTTGCTTAAAATTGATTCCGGCAAAAGTAATCAATAAATCGCGGTCGCCATGACCTTTCTTATGGCTTTTTAACGGATAGCTGTGCAACGCTAAAATCCCGATAGGAAGTTGCTTGATGATTGCCGAATCCCGTATACAACCATGAATGACAATCCCCTGCCAGCCATTGGCGATGGCAATGTTAGCCAGATCCTCGCCCAGCAAAGCACAACGATGGGAGCCGCCGCCATCGACAACTAACACCCTGTTTTCGACTTTCTCTTCCAGAACCGTTCTGATCAAGACATTATCCTCAAAAACTTTTACGGTGGTAATTTGACCGCAGAAGCTGGTTTTACCGCCATAAGAGTGAAGCATCGGGTCGGCAACCTGGAAGTTTTCTTCCCCTGAATGAGCATCGCAAAGATCGGCAGTAGTAAAGGTCATAGTTCAAGTCTCTTAGGATTTAACGTTTGGTTCAAGTATAACGCGCCAACAGCCCATTTTCACCGCATATTTCAGGCAGCGGTATTTTCACTTCATAGCCGCCGCCCGAGGCTTCTTCCATCGTTTGCCCAAACATGCCTTCCATACGTTCGACGATAATATCCAGATTGCCTTCCGGTCTTATCAACTCCAGCTTATCGCCGACCGAAAACTTATTCTTGACATCAATGATTGCAAGACCGGTCGTTTGATCATAGCTTCTGATTTCACCGCAAAATTGCTGCTGATGGCTTTTGGAATAACCGGTGATATAGTTTTGCTGCTCATGGGTATGATGGCGTTGATAAAAACCGTCGGTGTAACCACGGTTGGCAAGGTTTTCCAAAACGCCAAGCAGCTCGGGTTTAAATTCCCGTCCCGCCAACGCATCATCAATCGCCTGCCGATAGGTTTGTGCGGTACGTGCCACATAATAATGCGACTTGGTGCGGCCTTCGATCTTAAGACTGTCCACACCGATTGCAACTAAGCGCTGCACATGCTCGATTGCTCTTAAGTCTTTAGAATTCATGATGTAGGTACCGTTCTCATCTTCCATGACCGGCAGCAACTCGCCTTTTCGGCCTTCTTCTTCCAAAAAATAAACCTTGTCGGCCAATGGGTGTCGTTCCGCACCGCCGCAGCTGGCATTGCTGATGTCGGACATCGACAGCACTTCGCCAACAGGCAGGTAATCGCCTTCAGCATTTTCTTCGGCAGGCAGCGTATCGTATTTCCAACGGCAAGAATTAGTGCAAGTGCCTTGGTTAGGGTCGCGATGGTTAAAATAGCCGGATAACAGACAACGGCCGGAATAAGCGATGCATAACGCGCCGTGGACAAATACTTCAAGCTCGGTATCGGGACAGAGCTGGCGAATTTCCTCAATTTCATCCAGCGACAGTTCGCGGGACAAAATCACCCGCTCAACGCCCATACTTTTCCAGAAATTAACCGACGCATAATTGACCGTATTGGCCTGTACCGACAAATGAATCGGCATATCCGGCCACGCTTCACGCGCCATCATAATCAAGCCAGGATCGGCCATAATCAAGGCATCCGGCTGCATCGCAATAATCGGGGTAAGATCCTTCACAAAGGTTTTCACCTTGGCATTATGCGGAATCACATTCGTCGCCAGGAAAAACTTTTTACCTAATTGGTGCGCCTCATTAATGCCCTTGGCCAGATTATCTTCAAGAAAATCATTGTTGCGCACCCGCAGGCTATAACGCGGCAATCCTGCATAAACGGCATCTGCACCATAAGCAAAAGCATAACGCATGTTTTTAAGGGTTCCGGCAGGAGAAAGTAATTCGACTTGTTTCACGTCAGGCTGTCCTGCCTGACGCCCTTCGGGTAAATGTAAATCTGTTCCAAACATATTTGTCATGTTGAAGTATGTTAATGATCTGTGTAGAGGTATTCTATCGTAACCGAATTAGGCAAGCCAAAATGGAGAAGATGAAATGTGGATAATTTTGTTTGTAGTGATAGTGCTGTTCGTTTTGGGTAGCGCGTTAATGCTGTTACGCTCTGCCAAAATACCGAAAATCCCTGATAATGTAAAAGCACAACCATATGAGGATGACGATGAGTAGGTATAGCGGTCGAGACAATGAAAGCATTCATTTTTAGAAAAAAAGAATAACCGCGAAGAACACAGAGATCACGAAGTTTGTAATGGATTAAGTTTTTTTCTCCGTGTCCTTCGTGCTCTCCGTGGTAAATATTTTTTCAATTCGATTTTGTTAATACCGTCACAGTCGCGGGCGCTTATGTCTCATAACGGCAAGCGGTATTGTGAGAACCTACAATTTTATTCAAAAAACCCATATAAATACATATCCTCATCCTCGCCTTCCAAGGTGAATTTTACATCATCATCGGAAATTTCGACATCCAGCGGGTAAGCCTCGTCCGCATCACCAAAATAATCGGATTTGATATAAAAATCCTCATCGCTTTTTTTAACCAGCACCACTGAATAACAGGCTTTATCTTCGTTTTGATCGATATTTGTTAAGCTAAAACTGATGCTCAGACCATCAGGAGCAACGACAGGACCTTGCTCTGTTTGCTCATATTCACAAGCTATATCTTCCTCTGCTTCCATGAACACATAGGTCATGGAAAAATGCTTTAGACGATTAAAATCCACTGTCATTACATAACCCCTAACATATTATCCAAAGCCTTCTTGGCATACTTCGCGATATCCGCAGGCACTGAGATTTGGTTAACGACATGCCCTGCGGCCAGATTTTCCAGCACCCAGGCCAAATGTTGCGGATCGGTTCTGAACATCGTCGAACACATACACAAGGTAGGCGACATAAAATGTACGTTTTTGCCCTGCGCCTTAGACTCATTGTGCAAACGGTTAACCAGATTTAACTCTGTCGCTACCAGCCAGCGAGTGTTGGCTTCGGCTTCTCGCACGGTTTTTAAAATATACTCGGTAGATCCGATGTAATCCGATTTTTGGCAGACCTCGAAAGAAGCTTCCGGGTGCGAAATAACGTTGGTTTCCGGGAAACGCTTAAGAAATTCATCGATATGTTCCGGTTTGAAAACCTGATGCACCGAGCAATAGCCGCTCCAAAGAATGATTTTGGCATTGCGGATTTGCTGCTCTGTCAAACCGCCCATCGGCTGAGTGAAATCCCAGGTGACCAAAGCTTCCAACGGGATGCCCATACGACAACCGGTATTGCGTCCTAAATGCTGGTCGGGAAAAAACAACACTTTCTGTTTTTTAGCAAAACTCCATTCCAATATCTTCTGGGCATTGGACGATGTGCAGACGATACCGTCATGCTTACCGCAAAAAGCTTTAAGGTCGGCCGCAGAGTTGATGTAAGTTACCGGGGTGACTTCTGCTTCCACATCGATCACTTGCGCCAATTCATCCCAGCACTTTTGCACCTTGGATAGATTAGCCATATCGGCCATCGAACACCCTGCCGCCATATCCGGTAAGATCGCAATCTGCTCCGGACGAGACAGAATATCGGCGACTTCGGCCATAAAATGCACACCGCAAAATACGATGTATTCGGCATCGGATTGCGCGGCATCTCTGGACAGCTTCAGCGAGTCGCCGGAAAAATCGGCATGCTTGAACACCTCATCTCGCTGATAATGATGCCCAAGCACCACGCAACGCTTACCCAGCTTGGCTTTGGCAGCAATAATTTTGGCATCGCACTCCTCATCGCTGAGTAAGGCGTAATCTTGAATGGGAAATGGGATATTGGTCATAATTGATACTCCTCAAGGGAGAATTACTTCGGTAAGATTTGTTTACCGCAAAGCCTGTACCCTTCGCGGTAAACAATACAAATAATGAATCGTTTTAATCGTGCTTAGCTTTCTCTTTTCCAGCAGGCTTAATCAAGCGAATGCCCAGCTCCTTCAATTGCTCATCGGTAACGACCGCCGGTGCGTTGACTAACGGACAAGCCGCCGATTGCGTCTTTGGGAAGGCGATCACATCACGAATAGAACTCGATCCGGTCATCAGCATAACCAGACGATCAAGGCCGAAAGCCAAACCGCCATGCGGAGGCGCACCGTACTTCAACGCATCCAGCAGGAAGCCGAATTTTTCTCTGGCTTCGTCTTCGCCTATGCCTAAAATTTCAAGTACCGTTTGTTGCATTGCCGTGCGATTGATACGAATCGAACCGCCGCCGACTTCAGTGCCGTTCAATACCAAATCGTAAGCTCTTGATAATGCCTCGCCCGGATTGGCAACCAGCTCTTCGACCGAGCAACTAGGGGCGGTAAAAGGATGATGGATAGCATTCCAACGCTGGCTTTTCTCGTCCCAATCGAACATCGGGAAGTCGATGACCCAAACCGGTTTCCAATCGCCTTCAATTAAATCAAGATCATGTCCCAACTTAACCCGCAACGCGCCCATCGCTTCATTAACGATACTGGCTTTATCCGCGCCGAAGAAGATTAAATCGCCGTTTTGTGCGCCGGTTTTAGCTAACACACTGTCCCAAACCTCAGCAGGAGCAAATTTAACGATAGGCGACTGCAAGCCGTCGACACCGGCAGAGAGATCGTTGACTTTAATATAAGCCAAGCCTCTTGCGCCGTAAATGCTGACATACTTGGTTAATGCATCGATGTCTTTGCGGCTTAAATCGCCTGCATTCGGTACGCGCATCGCAACGACTCGGCCTTTCGGATCGTTAGCCGGTGCTGAGAAAACCTTGAAATCGACGTCTTTCATGTCCTCAGCAATATCGACTAATTCCAACGGAATCCGTAAATCAGGCCTATCTACACCGTAGCGGGACACCGATTCCTGATGGGTCATGCGCGGAAATTTATCGCCCAGATTCACGCCAATCACTTTAATAAACAACTGACGTATCATTTCCTCCATGATGTGCATGATCTCGTTTTCATTCATAAACGAGGTTTCGATATCCAGCTGGGTGAATTCAGGCTGACGGTCGGCGCGCAAGTCTTCGTCGCGGAAACAACGCACGACTTGATAGTAGCGATCCATGCCCGCGACCATCAAAATTTGTTTGTACAATTGCGGCGATTGCGGCAACGCGAAAAACGAATTTTCGTGGGTTCGGCTCGGCACGATGTAATCGCGCGCGCCTTCGGGAGTCGCCTTGGTCAGGTAAGGCGTTTCAATCTCGAAAAATTCGTTATCGTCGAGGAAGTTTCTTAAAACCCGCGTCACATCACGGCGCACCTTCATCTTTTCCTGCATCTCGGTGCGGCGTAAGTCGATATAACGATAGCGCAAGCGCAACTCTTCGTTGACTTCAATATCACTTTCGACCGGGAACGGCGGTGTTTCCGACTCATTCAAAACTTCGATGTCCTTAGCCAGTATTTCAATCGCACCGGAATGCATATTGGCATTAACTGTACCTTCGGGACGGTGCCGAACCAGCCCGGTAATCCTTAATACATATTCACTGCGGACGCTTTCAGCAATTGCGAAAACTTCAGCCACGTCGGGATCGACTACGACTTGCACTAAGCCTGCTCGGTCTCTCAGATCGATAAAAATAACGCCGCCGTGGTCGCGGCGTCTATGTACCCAACCGCAGATTGAAACTGTCTCGCCAAGCTGTTGTGTGTTTAATTCTCCGCACTTGTGCGTACGCATAAATTTTCCCTGTTGATTTGGTTAAGATAAATGGCAAAAGGCGAAAAAACTCAAAGCGAAGACATTTTTGTCGTTCGCCTTTTGCCTTTCGCCTGTTTTTTTTATTTACAGCCGCCCGCTGGACAACTGCCGGTGGTTGCTGAGGAACCGGAACAACTCGCCTCGCCCGCTATATTCTTTTTGGCGCCGCTCTTAAAATCAGTTTCGTACCAGCCGCTGCCTTTTAATCTGAATCCCGCCGCAGAAATCTTCTTCATTAATTCCGGCTTGCTACAGGCCGGACAGGTAACTAGAGGCTCGGCGCTGAGTTTTTGTAAGGCTTCGTGCTCATGACCGCATGATTGACATTGGTACTCGTATATTGGCATTTACCGCTCCGATAACAAAAAATAATAGCTACGATAAGTGCTATGTTTAATTTTTCAAGACACTTACTATAAAATAACCGCCTATTTTACAGAATTTACCTCCAATAATGAAAACATTAACCATCACCAAGCCGGATGACTTGCATTTACATGTCAGAAACGGTGCCATTTTAAAAACTGTCATGCCGCATACCGCCAGGCAATTTGCCCGCGCAATCATCATGCCCAACCTCAAACCGCCAGTCACTACGGTGGCTCAGGCCTTAGCTTATCGGGAAGAAATTCTGCAAGCCGTTCCTGCCGAACTGGATTTTACGCCGCTAATGACGCTGTACCTGACCGGTTCGACAAGCGTAGATGAAATCAAAAAGGCCGCTGCATCCGAATATATTCATGCCTTTAAATTATATCCTGCCGGAGCCACTACCAATTCCGATTCCGGCGTTGCCGACATCAAGGCGATTTTCCCGTTATTGGCGACCCTGGAAAAATACGACCTACCTTTGCTGATTCATGGCGAAGTCACCGATGACGCTTGCGATATTTTCGACCGGGAGCGGGTATTTATCGACACCTCTCTAGCCGACATCGCCGATAATTTCCCAGGCTTGCGCATAGTAGTCGAACATCTGACCACGACTGAAGCAGTGCAGTTTGTACAAGCAGCTGGCGCCAATATTGCCGCGACCATCACCCCCCAGCACTTATTGTTTAACCGAAATGCAATTCTGGCTGGCGGCATCAGACCGCACCATTACTGCTTGCCGATTATCAAGCGCGAGTCACATCGCCTGACATTGGTTGAGGCCGCTACCAGCGGCAACCCTAAATTCTTTCTGGGAACAGACAGCGCACCGCATCTGACGTCATTAAAAGAAACCGCCTGCGGATGCGCCGGTTGTTACAGCGCTCATGCGGCTTTAGAACTTTACGCGGAAGCATTCGAACAAGCAGATGCCTTGGATAAACTGGAAGGTTTCGCCAGTTTTTACGGCGCCGATTTTTACCGTTTGCCCAGAAATACCGGCACCGTCACACTTGAAAAAACCGCCTGGACAGTGCCGCCCGAATATGGCGAAAACGGCTCAACCATCACCCCGCTCAAGGCGAATGAAGAGTTGAGATGGAAATTAAATGATTAAAGAGGCTTAGCGTAGGTTCAAAGTAACATCGATTTCGCCTTGAACCTGTTGCCTGGCTTTAATACGGCTTGACCGGAGCCAAATTATCCTCATTAAAGTCATCATCGATTTCCAGATAATCCGATCCCTCCGGCATGTTACCGTCGTTAATCAGGTATTCGCGATGCTGAAAATAAGCGCTTTTAAAAAAGGCATACCGGTCTACCGCCGCTTCCGTTGCTATCTTTTCAGTCGCCAAATTGTCTGCACGCAGATCGATGGCATTCAAGCCAAACAGTCCGCTGCTGATAACGCCGCTGTCAAGATAGCTGATGGGATTCATAGCCGCATCGCCGATCAGACCGCCCACGCCTCGAGGAGAACTCGGCCCGAAAAACGGCAGTACTAAGTAAGGGCCGGCCGGTACTCCCCAAACCCCCATGGTTTGATCAAAATCTTCATTATGCTTGGGCAAATCGATCATCGCCGCGACATCGATAAACCCGCCAATACCGGCAATGCTATTGACGATGAAGCGCGAACCATCCAGGCCGGTTTGCGATATTTTAAACTGTAACAGATCGTTGATAGTTACGCCGATGTCGTTAATATTGCTGAAAAAATTGGTCACGCCTTGATCGACAAACCCGGGGGTTATCCACTGGTAACCCTTTGCCACCGGCTTCATGGCATAAT
>JADHTX010000014.1 GCA_016784875.1 Methylobacter sp. | reverse complement strand
ATGTGTTTTATTAACAGGTAAAGATGATATAAACTTCTGCGCAGTTGGACTAACACCAATTAATGATTTATTCTCTATTATTTTAATATTATTTTTATAATATATTGAATCGTCTGGGGGGAACTTATCAAAAATTTGTTTGTCAGTCATAAACAAAATAAGGTTGTTACTTACTTCTTGTACATTTGCTAGTGCGCTTATATCAGTTAGTGAGTTTTGCTTATCTACATTATTATTTTCATCAAGTTTAATTGTTAATAATTTGTTATTCCAGTTTTTTGTCTTAACGCTAGATAAGTTTTCCAAGCCATGAAGCGAGGTTAAACGGTTAAAGCTTAAGCTTAAGATACCATTAATTTTTGTTAACTCTGCTAATTGCGATATATCTGTTAATTGGTTGCTACCTAAAGAAAAGCTGGCACCCACACTATGCAATATTTCAAGTCCTTTTAGGTTACTAAGTTTATTCCCGTGTAAATAAAATGAAGAATGCACAGAGCGTAAACCTGTCATAAATGAAACACTTGTTAAGTTGTTATATGTGATTCTAATAGATCCAGGAAAATCAGGTTGTATTTTAAAAGCGTTTTCAAATGATTTCCCATTAGTTAAATTGGTTTTTTCAATAAAAATATTTTTTACATAGCTTAACTGAGAAATAAAATTAAAGTTTATAAGAGATAGGCAGTTGACTATTGTTAAAGAATCGCCAATTGTATTAATCGCTTGTAGGCCTGTGATTTGGGATAATGCATCATTATCTTGAATTATTAATGCCCCATTTTTTATAGTTAAAAGTGAATTGAACCCAGTGATAGAATATAAATTTTTATTGTTATTTATAGATAATAAATTAGTGATCTCTTGTAAGGTGACGAAACCATTAATGAACTTTAGATTCTGGTTTTTAGATATTTACAAGCTATTATTGATTTTTTGTAATGCATTGAAACCTGAAATGCTCTTAAGATTAGGCATTTCATGAATTATTAATTTACTAACTTCCGTTAGATTATTAAAACCATGAATGTCAATAATACTATCTCCTGAAATATTTAGATCCCCCGTTATGCGTTCCAAATTTTCCAATCCAATGAAATCAGTTATGACTGAGGATTTTAAAAAAATACTCCCTTCTAGTTGCTTTAAAATGTGGAATTTTTTCAGGTCGTCGTTAGTTAATGATTCGCAATCCAGGTAATTCAGATTTAGAGTGCCACTATTTGGATCAAAATACTCTGAACATAAAATATTTTCTTCGCTAGAATAAACATATTCTTGGTTGATTTTTTTCAAAATATGCAGGAATAATTGCGTTTCAGAAGAATTGAATTTATCAGAAAATGATGGGGAAATGTTGTATACAGATTCGCAATTCCCATTGTTTTGCAACAAAGAGATAATTGGGTCTATATGTGTAAAGCCAGTTTCTTTTAGTATTCTTATTCCAGATAAAGCAAGGTAATAATCATGGTTTTTTGGGGGGAAATAATGCTCTTTAAAAATCAAACCATCTATTTTTTTTATATATGTTACAAAATTAGATAATTTACTTTCAAAAATACCTTTTATGCATAAGATGTCATTATTAGAAATAGAATCTATTATTTCTTTTTTTATATCGTTAAAGTCAAATTGATGGTTTTTCCATTTATATTTTTCAGGAAGAATATTTATGTGTACACAAAAGTTTTCTACCGTATAGAATTCATCAATATTTGCATCCTTAATTAAAACTTTAAACTTCTCAAAGTTTATAAATCGAACTTCATTGTCCTTACAATCAACAAACTCAGAGGTAACAACAATTTTTTTTCCTGTACCTTTAGGTTTGAAATAACTTAGTGTTTTAAAAAATGACTCATATCCTTCGATGCCTCCGCGATGGCTTTGATCATAAAGATAAAATTGCTTGCCTTCATAGTAGGCATCGTAGAGCTTTCCGCTACTATAGAAATTATGACATTGATAATAATCATCTACGAATAATTGTAGGTCAACTCCTAAATGGTAAGCACACAATAATACTGCTAACGATTGGTTTGGTGCATGAATCTCAGGAAAGGGTAAATAATAATTTACGACAATATTCTCTACAACAGCTAAAATACTCCAACCAAATTCAATAAATATTTGATGTAAGATGTAAGCATTACAATCATTTGTTGAGCCAAATGTTAAAATATTATTTTGTGGAATAATAAGTAATTCTTGTTGTATGTCATCATAATATATACTGTCTTTTGGTATAATAAAAATCCCGTTTTCAGATAATGCTCCTGCAACGGATGATTTTAATTTTATTATATTTTTAATAGTACCAAATTTTTCTATATGTTCGTGTCCGATAGATGTAACTATACAAATATCAGGCAGAATATATTTTGCTCTTTCAATCATTCGATTAGATACAGGCTGTTCTATAATAAGTAATTCGTGACTTTTTTTTATGGATGCTAAGTTACAATAAGTTGAGGCAGGATAATTTGCGCTATCTTTCCTATAATAGGTATTAAAAAATCTTTTTATTAGCTGTGCTAAATGATTTTTGCATGCGGTTTTACCATAACTACCGACAATTAAAACTCTTTTAATTTTAGCTGTTTCACTAGATCTTAAGGCAATTTCTTGAAGAGCAAGATATGTATTTTTAACTCTTAAAATTGGTATATTAATTGTTACGACACATTTATAATCGACCATCAATGAGGTTGATCCTCGAGAAATAGCTTCCTTTATTTTGTGACTATTTGACTTATAGTGATCTGGCCATTCGTCATGACGAACCACAAATAAATCATCATTTTTAACGTAATCAAGAATATAATTAAATTCATTTATTTTTAGGTCTGATGATAAATTTTCCCACACTCCACCTGTTATCAATGCGAGTTGTTCAGGTGTAAAATATATATAATCTTCGTTTTTTTCTTTATTATTCATCCTTAATTCCTATAAATACATTTTTAGAGATAATTTCATTCAAAAAAACATCGTGAATTTCAATTAAATTATTATAAAAATTGGATAATAACGCGGGTTTGATTTTGTATTTTTTATAGCTATCAATATAAATAACTAATTTGTTAGCTACTGTTAAGGATGACAAGGCTGAAATATCGATAAGATTTTTGTTATCATTTATCGCAATAGATCTATCTTTTCCATTCCAGTTTATTGTTTTTAATTCTTGTAAATTTTCAAGGCCATTAAGTGTTTCTAAATTATTATAAGCAATCCCTAGCATTCCATTTATCTTTTGCAATCCATATAACTGTGAAATATCATTTAAATTATTACTAGATAAAGAAAAGCTGGCACCGATTTGTTCTAAATTCTCTAGTCCTTTTAAATTTGTTAATTTATTATGATGTAAATAAAAAGAAGAATTTACTCTTTTTAAATATCTAAAACAATCTAGGTTATCTAGTTTACATGAGGTTATTTTTATGTATCCATTGAAATATGGGTGCTCTTTAAATAACTTGTTTAAAAAATAAGCTTGAGTAATATTTAAATGGTTTAATTCTATATTCTTAACTTGAATTAAATTACAAAAACCATTAACAGAAGCTAATTGTGTGCAGTGACCAATCGTTAATGCGCCTTTGTTGATTTGCCGTAAGCTGTTAAAACCATTAATGGTGTTTAATGCTGCATTGTGAGTGATGGTAATAAGTGTATCTACCGTATCCAGGCTCGTAACCCCATTGATCGTGGTTAACTCAGGATTATGATTGATGTCAATTTTACCTTTCACTCGCTCCAGCATGTTTAGGCCATTAATATGCTTAATACCGCTTTGTGTAATCGTTAAATCGCCTTCAATCGATTCCAGATTATCCAAACCTGATAACGAAGTTAGTGTGCTGTTATCGCTGATTTTTAAATTACCGATAATATTGCGTACCACGCTAAAGGTCGCTAAATCGGTATTCGATAGTGTTTGCCCGGTAAAGTCGAGCGCTTGTATCGACAAGGTAGCACTGCTGACATCAAAATAATCGCTGTATAAAATCGATTTAGGACTTACACAGACTTTGCCTAAACCGAATTTTTTTAGCACCCGCATTAATTGCTGGATAGCAGGATCTGCAAAACAGTCGGTATCGTTGTTGACCAGAGGTGTAATCAGGCTGACAAATCTGTTGAGTTCCGGGTGTGGTGGAGGGGCAATAATACTGATGGTTTCTAATATAGCTTTTAAAATAAAGCGGTTATTATTAGCAGAACGTTTTTCTTCGCGGTTCCAGTTGCCGTGGCTAGGCAAGTCTCTGGAGTTTTGGTCTATGAGCATCTGCGCTACGTTGTTTTCGCATTGTTGCAGGAAGACTCTCATAAATATTCCATCAGTGCATTTCGTATTAATAGCGAGTTCGCAATCGACGAGACTAGCGGGCAGATTAAATTGATCTTCAATGCGGCATAAAGTTGCTAACCGGTTCCAGAAAAATTCTGCGTCGTGCCACTTTTTAAAGAGTGTTTCCAGTTCCACGGGGGTGGCTGGCAGGGTTTCCATTTTAGGGCTTCCGGTTTGCATCAGTCGCTGTCCCCATCTTGCCAAGCCTTCCATAAACCACATGTTGTTGAAAGGTACATAGGAGAACTGGAATAAGTGTATTAATTCATGTATGGGGGTGACTGAACTGTTAGGTAAACCGCGATGCAGGGTTAATTTTAAAGATTTGCCGTTAAAAGCGGTGCCGGACAGTATGTCGGGCATCGAATTGTATACGGTTGCCGAGGCTAAGCCTCTCTCAACGGCAATATCATTTAGATAAATATCAATATACTGAACACCCTGAGCATGAAAAATACCGCCGGTCAATAAATCCCGGAATCCTAGTGCCTCTACCAGAAGGGTGTAGGCGACAAGCAGCTTTTGGAGTATATGGATGATGTAGTTTGGAACGCCATCGGCATTACTATCGGTAAGATCGACAGGCGAATAGGGGGGGCCATTGATGGTGAAAAAAAAACGGAATTGTCGGTAGATGAAAACTCGATTACACGGGGCGTCGGTATTTTCACTGACCAACAGCACTCCATTGTTCAGGATTGCTTGTTTAGTTAAATCATTCATTACAATTTGCCGACAAAGGCTTTGATGCGTTGATAATCTTCAATGTAATCCACCTCCGCCCAAAAACGTCCGGCTATGTCATTCACATACACTTCTTGGCCGGTTTCTACGGTGCGGTAAATAATATCTTCCCACCAGCACTGATAATCTTCGGTCGCGACTGCGTCGATCACCTGTTGCCTAAACAGCATTAAATCTTGCTGATTTATTTTGGCAATGCCGACATACTCGCCAGTTGTTTCTTCGTTGGTGAGTTGTTTGCCGTATTTTTTTAGTAAGTTATCTTGCCATTGGAAACGGTAATCGGCGTCCGCGATACGGCTGCTATCGCTTAACAATACCGGCGAATGGCTTTCATGCAGAATAACATCCAGAATCGAATCTTCCATGAACACATCGCCGTTCATGATTAACATATCGTCGCCGGTCAAAAAATCCCGTGCAAACCATGCTGAGGATATGGAGTTGGCGACCCGGTAAAACGGATTGAAATAGCGGCAGTATTGAAAGCCTTCCAAGGCCTGATGAATGTATTTTTCCTGATAGCCGGTGACCAGTGCGATATTGGTTAAGCCTTTACGATTAAGTAATTCAAAGGTTGTTTTGATTAACGGTTTGCCTTGTATATCCACGCAGCATTTAGGCTGGTTTTGCAAATGTCGACTGATTCTGCTGCCAACTCCAGCAGCCATGATAAGAACTTTCATCGTGTTACTCCGTAATAATGATCCAATGCGTCGATAAGCACGTCGACATAGTCTGTTGTCATGTCGCCCATGTGGGATACCCTGAAAACGGTGTCTTTTAATGCTCCTCCATTAGGGGCTACAAAAATATGACATTGTTCTGCTAGATACTTAACAATGTCTAAAGCACTCTCATCGTTAGTGGGTGTCAACGCGGTCATGGCATTAGGCATGAAGCGGCTATATAGACCAAGCGGCCATGAGCTGACGTGTTTTCTGAAATATTCCGCAATACGGCTTGTCTTATCTATCTCATGATTTAAAGTGTCTCGCTCAATTTGTTTCAGGCGCGCATGCAGTTGCAATAAAATTGTAACCGCCGGTGTAAAGGGGGGCTGCCCTCTAAGTCCATCTTCAAGATAGTTACGAAAATTAAAGTAAAGCGATTTTGCATGATGACCGACTCTTTCGATTGCGCGGGGTGACAATATCACCATTGACAGGCCTGGAGGCAGGGCTAAACCTTTATGCGAACTGATAATCAGTGCGTCAATATGCTGATCTGTCATGTTGATTTCGTCGGTAACGAACATGCTGATTGCATCCACAATATGCAGCAGATTGTTTTTTTTGCAATAGCTTCCGATTGCATCCATGTTATACAGCGTGCCATTTGTGGTTTCATGCGCGTTGATCAGTAAGGCTGTGGTTCCTGTATAAGCATCTAGCGATGCGGTATCCGCAAGGTTGTCCCCGTCCACTTTATGATCAAGGATTGGTATATCATGGCAGTTGCACATTTCAACAAATCGCTGACCGAACCCGCCGCCGTTGATAACAATTGCCTTATCAGTTGTTGACAGTAAGTTCATTACTGTTGCTTCCATGGCTCCAGTTCCAGATGCTGCCAGAAACACAACACGACTACCTATAGGAGCTGACGCAAAATCGATTAGCAGTTTCTCGCATTCGATTAGGATATCCGAAAAGGTCTCGTTTCTAAAGTAGGGGGACTGTCTGGCGCCGATTTCCAGAATATATGGAGACATCTTGACCGGGCCGGGCGTAAAAATATAACTTTCGGGGTTTATCATAGGATTTGAAAAAACATTTTTTGTAAGAAATGGTTAATGCGCAGGACGGTACATTTTTTGATTATAACGGCGGTATAAGGTAAATAGCTACACTATTCCCCAGTGATTTTCTGATAATAACAAATTTAGTTAATCGCGATATATCCATATAGATTCCGCTTGTCCAGCACCTATTGCCGCGAAATCGGGAGGTTTGGTAAAACTGGTTTTAATGCGTTTTCCATGAATCTTTCGACTATCCGTATCCGGCAATGCAACATCAAAACATCAAAGCGCAAGCATAGTAATAGTTGGCGAACTTAATTGATTTGCCGTCGTCTAACAGGATACGGTCGCCTGCGGTAACATCGTCGGCCAAGGCGGCATACTGGCAGGGGATAAGGTTATATTCTCCAAGAATGTCGCGAGTTGTTACCGTCATAAGATCGCCGCTATTGATAAAAATACTGCCGATTAGAAATCGTCCGGTTCTGATTTTTGGGGTGCATAGATCGGTAAAAAATGGCAATGTGTTGGTGTAATGCTTCAGACGATTCCTGAATCAGGTGATACGGCTTGCGGTGGTTTTCTTGTTCGCCATGGGATATGTTGAGTCGGAACACGTTGACACCGGCCTTAATAAGATTATGGATTGTCTCGGCGGTATCCGAAGACGGGCCTAGTGTGGCAATGATTTGGTTTGACGGTTGGAGAGATGGGGCATGTTGACATGGATAAGCATTGTAAATGTCCTTGTTGGTCTTATTCGTGAGGGTATTTTGGCGCTTGTTAAACCCTGTTATAAGCGGCTTGTGTTATTCCTGAAGTAATTCCAGTATTCGCGTTTCCAATTCGGGAAAAATGCCGAATGCACAATCCCTGAGTATGCCGCGTTTATCCACCAGAATATGCGAGGGCGTGCCTTGTAATTCAAAGCATTCAAAGGTTTCCGCATGGCAGTCAAGAGACTGAAAGTAATTGAGTACTTGCTGCCTGAGTTGTTGTTGATGCGTTTTTGACTGTTGTTCGAATTCGGGTATATGGTCATCAATGAAATGGGTGATGACATTATCCGTTACTTCGTTGCGCTGCCGGGTTATCTTGTCCATTGCTAGCGGGAAGGGGATGCGGTAGGGTAGACGGCCAGCATTTAACTTGCCTTGTTGGCCCAATACGCGCAAGGTTTCGCCGACCACCTCGCCATGCTCAGCCAGGCGGCTAAGGTTGTCCAGATTATTTTTATCAAAATCCTCAAACGCGGTTGCCAGACCCAATACCGTTAAACCGTGTTCAGAATATTTTCGATGTAATTCTAGCGCCTGCGGCAAGGCATACAAAAAACAGCCAGGACAATTGACCTGAAATACCACGACTAATACGACTTGGCCGGTTAGCCGGTCAAAATTGACCTCAGTACCCTGAGCCCAGGCAGACACGGATAATAACGGGGCTTTTTGACCTATTTGCGCTTTCATATTCGGATTAGTTCGCAGGTTTGCCATCTAAAAAGAATTTCGACTGGCCCTTGTCTGAACCAAGCTTTATGCGAATTTTTAAGCCGCTTTGCTCCGATTGCTGGGTGTCGGTGGGATATTTTTCCCGATTATCGTGCTGATGATGTAGATGAGACGGATAAAATGGATAAGTCTGGGGTGAAATCGGCACTGAGGGGAGATATTGAAACTGCTGATACTTGAGCTGCCTGGTTTGCTGTTCTATGGCGTCTGCCTGTCGCTTTGCCTCATAAGCCTGTTGTTTTTGATATTCAGCGCTTTTTCTCAGAGCCTCAACAGAGGCTTTTCTGTCCAGTTCGGCTTGGCGATCTTTTTCCGCCTTGATTCTGTCTTGTTCGCGTTTTGCAAAGTCCTCCTTCCAGGCTTTTAATTTGGCTTTTGTCTCGGCAACCTCGCGTGGATCGGGTGTTTCAATCTCAATAGTTTGCTGTTTTGCGGCAGGGTGGCAGGGCGTAGACTGGTAAGCAGTTTTGCCCGAGTCCAACTGACATTTAAAAACTTCAGCTTGAGCAGATGAGCTGAGTAAGGGCAATAGAATAAAAAATAGTATTTTCATCGTGAATCCCCGTATCGATATGCGTTGGTGAGATGATACAAACAATCGGCGATGACGTCATCAAGTTCTTGGCCGGTGCCGTTCTAATGCCCAGTGGACATGTTCCTTAACCAGATCCGATTGATGATCTAGCATAGGCTTTAAGGTATCGACAATCAGAGCTGATGCCGGTGCATTGCCTAAAGCCACCGCTATATTTCTGAGCCAGCGTTGATGGCCGATTCTGCGTATCGCCGAGCCTTCGGTTTTTGCCAGAAATTCCGCTTCGTTCCAGGCAAACACATCCAGTAATTGTCGGGTATTAAGCCGATGTCTGGGATTGAAATCCGGCTCATTGTTCCGTTTGGCAAAACGGTTCCAGGGGCAGATGATTTGGCAGTCGTCGCAGCCGTAGATGCGGTTGCCGATCAGCGGCCTTAAGTTTTCCGGGATAGAACCGTGCAGCTCGATAGTCAGATACGACACACAGCGACGGGCATCGACCTGATAGGGCGCAATAATCGCTTGGGTCGGGCAAATGTCCAGGCAGGCGTGGCATTTACCGCAATGTGCCGTGGCGGGAGTGTCAATCGGAAGTGCTAAGTTGGTGAACAGTTCGCCCAGAAAAAACCATGATCCGGCTTTTCGGTTAATGACATTGGTATGCTTGCCTATCCAGCCTAAACCGGCTTTTTCGGCCAAAGCCTTTTCCAGAACCGGGGCGCTGTCGGTAAAAGCCCGCATGTTGCCTGAAAGGTTTGGGCCTATTTCTGCCTGAATTTTATCGGCCAGTTTTTGCAAGCGGTTGCGCATCAGCTTATGATAATCACGGCCCAGCGCATAGCGGGAAATATAGGCCGATGTAGGGTCGGACAGGGCTTGATTCATAGTATCGGCAGTTTCAGTCTGGTAATTCATGCGTACCGAAATAATACGTAACGTACCCGGATGCAACAACTCCGGTCTGCTGCGTTTCAGGCCGTGGCGCTGCATATAGTCCATTTCACCGTGGAAACCCTGGTCCAGCCAGTTTTGCAGATGCGCTTCAGCCTCCGGCAAATCGGTGTCGGTGATGCCGACTTGTTGGAAGCCCAGTTCCAGTCCCCATTGCTTGATTTGCAGGGCGAGGGCGGTCATTTTTTGGTTGCTTATTTCCATAGCGGGAGGCGAATGATTCAATGTAGGGTAGTGGGTCAAACCTGTAATTTGGCATGAATATCAACGCCAAACTCTATTTCCATACCGCCTGACGCAGCAAGTGTATTAACAATAGGGTTTGCTTTTTTTAGCGTGCCGATGACGGTATTTTTGTTAATCCCCAACATCCGCCCAGTATCACGAATGCCGCTGCCGCACTCCGGGCAGACAATTTCTTGATAGCATGTCATGCGGCTAATAATACAATAAACTACAGATTTAACCCATTACCTAAACATTCCCTTTCCGAGTTGTAGTCGAGCATTTCGGGGCATCAAATGAAGTTGCATGGGGTTTTTTTAGACATGCGCCCAAATGAGCCCGGAACAGCGGTTTATTCCGCTGTTCCGGGTGTTAATATGAAAGTTGCTATTTGTTAGGGGGTGGATAAGCGTAGCGTATCCACCGGAGTTATTGCGGTAACTGTTTTCATGCGTGACTGAAGTTGCGGCTCCGTGAAAAATAAGTCGGACTAATCGTTGCTGTATTGATCCTCCAGCAGTTTTGCATGCGCGGCGGCAAGTCGGGCGACCGGAATGCGCGGTGCAGAGCAGGAGACGTAATTCAACTTCAGGTGATGGCAAAAACGGATCGATTCCGGATGTCCGCCATGCTCGCCGCAGATGCCGATACGCAAGTCGGGACGGGTTTTGCGGCCGTTTTCGACGGTCATTTTCATTAAGGTGCCGACGCCTTTGACATCCAGTTTTTCGAACGGGTTGTCTAGCAGCAGTCCAGAATCATTGTAAAGAGGCAGGAATTTGTTTTCGGCGTCTTCGCGCGAGAACGAGAAGGTTGCCTGCGTCAAGTCGTTGGTTCCGAAAGAGAAAAATTCCGCCGCTTCGGCTAAGTGGGCTGCTCGGGTGCAGGCGCGCACGGTCTCGACCATGGTGCCGAATTTAAAGTTGAGCTCGATTCGGTATTGCGTTTCGATTTCTTGCTGTAATTCGCGCACCATGTTTTTAACCTTGCTCAGCTCTTGCGCGGTAATAACTTGCGGCACCATGATTTCCGGTTCGATCGGGATGCGCCGTTGTTCGCACAGTGCCGCTGCTTCCAGAATCGAGCGAATCTGCATGCGGTAGATTTCGGGATAGCTCATGCCCAATCTGACGCCGCGGTGCCCGAGCATCGGGTTGACTTCATACAGGTCGCGGACTTTTTTCAGCATGCAGATTTTTTTGCTGATCGCGTTATTGATTACGTCTTCGCTCAATTGATCGAACGGGGCAGGCAGATCGGCCGTAAAGTTTAAGGTTTCCAATGTAACGCGGCGGCCTTGGGCGACGGTTCGGTATTGTTTCAAGGCTTCGATTTCGTCGATTAATTGCTGCTCTCCCGGCAAAAATTCATGCATCGGCGGATCGAGTAAGCGGACGGTGACGGGATAGGGCGACATGGCTTCGAACAATTCGGTGAAGTCCTGGCGCTGAATAGGGAAAAGTTTTTCCAGCGCCGCTTCGCGGTCTTCGGTGGTGTCGGCGATGATCATATCGATCACCAGCGGCAAACGCTCGGTGGCGTTGAACATGCGTTCGGTACGGCACAAGCCGATGCCTTTAGCTCCGTAGCTGGCGGCCAGACGGGCAAGCGCCGGGGTGTCGGCATTGGCGTGGACGTGGAGTTCGGCGACTTCGTCCGCCCAGGACAGCAGGATTTTCAATTCTTCGGAGAAAGTCGGTTCTACCGTGGCGATTTTACCCATATAAATCAAACCGCTGCTGCCGTCGATGGTGATAATGTCGCCTTCGCGGATATGCACGTCGCCGACGACGGCTTGACGCATCCGGACGTCGATTTTGATGTCTTCCGCGCCGGCGACGCAGGCTTTGCCCATGCCGCGCGCGACCACCGCAGCATGTGAAGTTTTGCCGCCCCGACTGGTTAGGATGCCTTGCGAGGCAAAGAAGCCGTGAATATCTTCCGGTTTGGTTTCTTCACGCAGCAGGATGACTTTGTGGCCGGAGCGGCCCAGACGCTCGGCCGTGTCCGCATCGAACACGCATTCGCCGGATGCAGCGCCGGGAGAGGCCGATAAGCCTTGGGCGATGGATGGAACCATGTGTTGCGGGTCGAGTTGCGGATGCAGCAATTGTTCCAACAATTCGGGATTGATGCGCAAAAGCGCCTGTGCTTTGGTGATCAGGCCTTCGTTAACCATTTCCACCGAGGTTCTGACCATGGCCGTGGCGTTCATTTTGCCGTTACGGGTTTGCAGACAGTAGAGTACGCCTCGTTCGATGGTGTATTCGTAGTCTTGAACCTCTTTGTAATGCGCTTCCAGTTTGTTGCGCAGTTCCACCAGTTGCTGATACAAGTCCGGCATTTCGATGGCTAATTCCTGCACCGGCTTCGGCGTGCGTATGCCGGCAACGACATCTTCGCCTTGCGCATTGACCAAGTATTCGCCGTACATCTCGTTTTCGCCGGTGCCGGGGTTGCGGGTGAAGCCGACGCCGGTTGCGGAGTCGTCGCCCATGTTGCCGAATACCATGGTGACGATATTGACTGCGGTGCCGTTCGCCATTTGCGGCGTGATATGGAATTCGCGGCGGTAATCGATCGCGCGTTTGCCGGACCAGGAATCGAACACGGCTTTAATGGCCAGTTCCAGTTGCTCATAAACATCTTTGGGGAAAGGTTTGCCGGTTTCCTCGTGTACGACTTGCAGGAACAATTCGCTGATTTCCTGCAAATGCGCGGTGCTCAAACCGACGTCCGCTTTTATCCCGGCTTGGCGTTTGATCGCTTCGAAATGGGTATCGAATTTCTCATCCTCGATTCCCAATGCGATTTTACCGAATAATTGAATAAAGCGGCGGTAGGCATCGTAGCCGAAGCGGGGGTTATCGGTTTGTTGAATCAGGCCTTGTAGGGTTTCCTGGTTAAGGCCGAGATTAAGAATGGTATCCATCATGCCGGGCATTGACATGGCCGAGCCGGATCGCACTGAAACTAATAACGGGTTCTCCGAGCTGCCGAAGCGTTTCCCGCTGGCGGCTTCCACGGCCTCGATTTGTGTTTTTACCTGTTCTATCAGTCCATCCGGTAATTGATGGTGCTCAAGATAGTCGAGGCAAGCTTTCGTCGTAATTACGAAGCCCGGCGGCACATTTAACCCGATTTGAGTCATCTCGCACAGGTTTGCGCCTTTGCCGCCCAATAGCATTTTGTTTTTGCCGTCTCCGTCGCTGAAAGCATAGGTGTATTTATCGGTCATAGGGGGTGCTCCATAATTGTGATAGACAAAATGAGAAGCTGTCATTGTACTCGGTACTTATGATGGGAACTAGTGGGTGATCGTAGCAATGTCTCCGAATGGCCCGGATAGGTTGTTGACTAGCTATGCCGGACCTATCCGACTGCGTTATTAAGCTAGGCGAAAACTGATAAGCAAGCAATCTTCCGCCGACATACGTTGCCTATTTTATGCGTTACAGTGGGGCGTCCGTGTTGGCGGCTCAATATTCTTTATAGAGAATACCCCGTTCGTTCTTAGACATGCCGGTTGGTGCGAAAGACAGGGAGGAAAACCCTGGGCGGTGAAAAACGTTGGCTCCAACCGCCGGATGCGGAAAACCGTATGTCCGGGGCGCAATCCCGTCATTTCCACCTTAACTTAATGGCAGTGAGGCTGGAGCTTGGGAAACAGCGTAACGAGGATATAATATGTTTATGATGTTAAGGGGGCATTACAATACCATGCAAAGTTTACCAATAAATCTCTATCTCGCGGCGCAGGTCAGGGAGCTGGATCGAATCGCCATTCAGGATCGCGGCATTTCCGGTTTTGAGTTAATGAGTAGGGCGGGAGCTGAGGTTTTTGTATTGCTCAAAAAACACTGGCCGGATGCCCGCTCAATCGCGGTTTTTTGCGGCTCCGGCAATAATGCGGGGGACGGCTATGTTATTGCCAAGCTAGGCTTGGACGCGGGGCTGGAAGTTTGCGTCTATGCGGTTTCAGATACGGAAAAACTCAACGGCGATGCGTTGACCGCTTACCGGCAATATAGCCAATCTGACGGAAAGGTCTTGCCGTTCCAGACCGGGCAGTCCTTTAACGCCGATGTGCTGGTTGATGCGTTATTGGGAACCGGCTTGGACAGGCCGGTGACCGGGCTTTATGCCGATGCGATACAGGCTATTAATGCCCATTCTTCCCCGGTTATTGCAGTGGATATTCCATCCGGTCTAAACGCCGACACCGGCAATGTGATGGGATGCGCGGTAAAAGCGGCTTGCACGATGACTTTTATCGGTTTGAAGCAGGGTTTGTTGACCGGGCAGGCTGCCGAGTATTGCGGCGAAATTTGCTATATGGATTTGGGGGTGCCGGATGATGTATTTGCCGAAATTAAAGCGGCGGCGATGCGTGTCGTCAAAACGCCGTTGTTGCGCCGTGATCGTTGTGCGCATAAAGGCAGTTACGGGCATGTGCTGATCGTTGGCGGCGATCTGGGCTATTCGGGTGCCGCCAGGATGGCTGGCGAGGCGGCTTTGCGCGTGGGTGCGGGATTGGTCAGTATCGCGACACGATCCGAGCATTCCGGGTTGATGAATTTGGGCAGGCCGGAGTTGATGTGTCATGGCGTGGAAACAGTCGAACAGTTGTCGGCGTTATTGGCCAAAACCAGTGTCATCGTGGTCGGACCGGGTTTGGGACAAAGCGCTTGGGCGACTTCGTTATTCAATGCGGCGATAGCCTCGGAAAAGCCGATGGTTATCGATGCGGATGGATTAAACCTGTTAGCTAAAGCGCCAGTAGTTAAATCTAACTGGATTTTAACGCCGCATCCCGGTGAAGCGGCTCGACTATTGAATTGCACGACAAGCGACATACAGCGAGACCGGTTTGCGGCAGCCGTATCTATTCAGGCGAACTACGGCGGAGTTGTCATTCTTAAAGGAGCCGGAACATTAATCGCATCCGAACATCAGCTAGCCGTTGCCAATACCGGAAATCCCGGCATGGCATCGGGTGGTATGGGGGATGTGCTGGCAGGTGTGATTGCAGGGTTACTGGCGCAGGGCTTATCTTTACAGGATGCGGCTCAGCAAGGGGTCTATAATCACGGTTTGGCGGCCGACATGGCGGCAGAAAAAGACGGGGAAAGAGGTTTGCTGGCGAGTGATTTAATGCCTTATTTAAGACAATTGGTAAATTGATGAAGACATATTTAGAGGATACCGAAGCGACAGAGCAGTTTGGTGCCAAGCTTTGGGCGGAATTGCCGCCAAAATGCCTGATATTTTTGCATGGCGAGCTGGGGGCAGGTAAAACCACTCTGGTTAGAGGTTTTTTACGCGCGGCGGGTTATACCGGTGCGGTTAAAAGTCCGACTTACACGCTGGTTGAGGAATATACGATAGGAGAACGAAAAATATTCCATTTTGATTTATATCGGGTTTCTGATCCAGAAGAGCTGGAGTGGATTGGAATAAGAGACTATTTCGATCAGGATTGCGTGTGTTTTATTGAGTGGCCAGCGATGGGTAAAGGTTTTTTGCCCGATCCGGATTTGGTGATTACCTTGGTTGAAGATGGATTTGGTCGATCAGTAGTTATACGTAGTTCGTTACATTATTAAAAAATAAATGCAACTGATCTGGAAAAACAAATACATACTGCTATAATCTAATCCGAATTGTCACTTTGTGGGTTTGATGTCGATGGAAAGTTTCTGGAAGGTCTTGTTTATTTTTGGATTACAGTTATTGGCTGTGCCCGGTTATGCGCAACAGATCAATATCAGTTCATTGAGTTATTGGAATACGCCAGATCAAACGCAAATGCTGTTTGATGTGACGTCTTTACCGGAACATCGGGTCTTTCTGATGAAAAAACCGGCGCGTTTAGTGATTGATGTGCGAAATGCCAATGTTAAGCAGGCATTAAGCCAGCCTCCGGCATCTCATCCGCTGTTTTCCCGATTACGATTTGCCACTCGAAATAAAACCGATTTAAGAATTGTCGTCGATTTAAAAAGAGAAATTAGCTCAAAAAATATGTCATTAATAACCAATAGCAGAAATGGGCATCGCTTGGTTATTGAGTTATTGGATAAAGGCCCGAAAAAATCAGAGAAAGCGGTAATTGAAACAGCTACTGCTAAAAAGACGAACAGCAAGCAACATATAGAAGACCCCGTTAAAGAGATAGCTGTTACTCCGGTTAAATCAACAAAAGTTTCTAGGCCTCCCTATAAAGGTATTGTTATTGCTATTGATGCAGGTCATGGTGGAAACGATCCCGGCGCTCACGGGCGAAATGGGACCGAGGAGAAAAAGGTTACCCTTGCCATTGCCAGAAAACTCGCAAATTTAATCAACAAACAGTCGGGTATGAAGGCAGTGATGGTTCGCAAAGGAGACTATTACGTGGGTTTGAGAAAAAGAATGCAAATTGCCAGGGCCGCCAAAGCCGACTTGTTTATTTCGATTCATGCCGATGCCTTTCAGAATTCAACCGTTAAAGGCGCCTCAGTGTTTACCTTGTCCAATAAAGGCGCAACCAGTGAGGCCGCACGTTGGTTAGCAGATAGTGAAAATGCATCCGACTTGGTTGGTGGAGTTAGTCTCCACGATAAAGAAGATGTGCTTGCTTCTGTATTATTGGATTTGTCACAGACTGCTACGGAAGATGCCAGTGTGAATGTTGCTAGGATGGTGTTGAAGAATTTCGAACGTATCGGTGAGCTGCATTACCGATCAGTGCAAAAGGCCGGTTTTGCTGTATTAAAATCTCCTGATGTACCGTCTATTTTAGTGGAAACAGCGTTTATCTCTAATCCAACAGAAGAACTTAAGTTGGTCAACACCAGACATCAATCAAAAATAGCATTGGCTATATTTGATGGCGTGCGTAGTTATTTTAGTAATACTACGCCAGTGGAAAGCAAAGTGGCAGTTTTGGATATGTGATTAAAAGGTTCAAGATTGGCTCCTATCTGAGAACGGCTGAACTTTACCGTCTGGATTGCCGTTGTTTTAACAAGGAACTGTGAAAAATAACCCCCAGTCATATAAAATACGTTATTTGCTTTAGGTTTGCTGATGCGTATCCATTCACTCCCCATCCAATTAGTTAATCAGATTGCCGCCGGCGAAGTGGTCGAAAGACCTTCTTCGGTAGTTAAGGAACTGGTTGAAAATTGTTTTGATGCGGGAGCCAATCAAGTCGTTATCGAAATAGAGCAGGGCGGCGCTAGATTAATAAAAATCAGGGATAACGGCTGCGGAATCGTCAAAGAAGACTTGCCGCTGGCCTTGTCCAGACATGCAACCAGCAAAATTTCCAGCTTAAAAGATTTAGAGCAAGTGGTCAGCATGGGTTTTCGTGGTGAGGCCTTGCCCAGCATCAGCTCTGTTTCAAGGTTGACGCTAATTTCACGTATCAGCGATGCCGATTGCGCTTGGCGCGTTAATGCTGACGGTACCGAGCAGGATTTCGACCCGCAACCCGATCCGCATCCGCAAGGCACCACCATTGATGTACGCGACCTGTTTTATAATACCCCGGCCCGGCGCAAATTTCTAAAAACCGAAAAAACCGAATTTTCCCACATAGAAACCTTGATCAAACGCATGGCGCTGAGCCGTTTCGATATTGGATTCAGCCTGTCGCATAACCAAAAGGAAATTCTCAATTTGAAACCGGCGGCAACAGAAAGCGAGCAAGAGCAACGGATTGCCAATATTTGCGGTTCGGCTTTTATCGAAAATTCGGTAAGTATCGACTTTGCTGCATCGGGTTTGCAATTAACCGGTTGGGTCGGCTTGCCGACTTTTTCCCGCAGTCAGCAGGATATGCAGTTCTTCTATGTCAACGGTAGGCTGGTCAGAGATAAACTGGTTTCTCATGCCGTTAAACAGGCGTATCAGGATGTGCTGTTTCACGGGAGGCACCCTGTTTTTGTATTGTATCTGACTCTGGACCCTACCCTGGTTGACGTTAACGCCCATCCGGCAAAACTGGAAGTCAGGTTCAGGGAAGGCCGTTTGGTACATGATTTCTTGTTTTCTGCTTTACACCGATCATTGGCTAATTTAAGGCCGGGGCACGCGGCAAGCCGACAACCGGATTCCGAGCTGTCGCAGCAAATACCGCCTGTTTCGAGCGCTACCGGTAGTACCAGCTCCGTAGTTTGGGTTGATCCAGTCAATGAAAATAGCCGCGAACAGGCTGTAAATCGTAAGTCTACTTTTGGCGCTAAACCGTCTTACAGCACAAGGCCGCCGCCGCAACAAGCATCACTGCCGTTACAGGTAGAAGAAGCCATCCAGGCCTATGCCGCGCTGTACCCAAAAACCGAGCCGAAAACCCAATCTGCGCCGCAAGCCATGCCGCTAGGCCATGCCATCGCGCATCTGCACAACATCTACATCCTGTCCGAAACGCCCAATGGTATTATCCTGGTCGATGCGCATGCGGCGCACGAACGAGTCACTTACGAGCGTTTAAAACAGCAATACCAAAACGGCTCGGTGCCCAGTCAGCCTTTATTGCTGCCGATTAAAATCACCGTCAGTGCGGCGGAAGCGGATTTAGCCGAAGACCAGCATGAGTTTTTTAACACCCTGGGTTTTGAGGTCAACCGTTCCGGTCCGGAAACTCTGGTGCTGCGCTCAATACCGGTTTTACTTGGCAATACCGATATGGAAACCCTGATTCGCGACGTGCTGGCTGACCTGATCGAACACGGTATGAGTCAGCGAATACAGGAAAAAAGCAATGAAATATTAGCAAAAGTAGCCTGTCACGGCTCAGTACGCGCACATCGTCGCTTGACTATCGATGAAATGAACGCCCTGTTGCGGGATATGGAACAAACCGAAAGAATAGGGCAGTGTAATCACGGTAGACCGACCTGGATAGAATTATCAACCCAGGATCTCGATAAATTCTTTTTGCGCGGGCAGTAGAGATGTAGATATGAGGTGAAAGGTTTGCTCTCTCGTTCCCACGCGTTGTGTGGGAATGCCGTTTTCAACGCGTTGCGTTGAAAAATAGCCCGTAGCTCGGGCAGTATGAATTTCCACGCAGCGCGCGGGAACTAGATAGTCCAAAAGTATGAAAATTCAACCCAATCCCCCCGCCATATTTCTGATGGGCCCAACCGCCTCAGGAAAAACCGCGTTATCTGTGCAACTCGCCCAAGCGCTTAACGGCGAAATCATCAGCGTCGATTCCGCGCTGGTATTTAAAGGCATGGACATAGGCACCGCCAAACCCACGATGGATGAAAGAAGCGGTATCCCGCATCATCTGATCGACATACTCGATCCTGCCGAATCCTACTCCACGGGTCAGTTCAGGAAACAGGCGCTGGCCTTGATGGGCGACATAAGTCGGCGCGGCAAAATCCCGATACTGGTCGGCGGCACCATGCTGTATTTTAACGTGCTGAACAGTGGTCTTGCGGTACTGCCGGAAGCCGATCCAACCATCCGGGTCAAACTTGATAACGACTTGGAGCAATTGGGTAAAGAAGCCCTGCACAGTCGGCTGGCCGGGATCGATCCCGTAGCGGCAGCAAGAATCCACCCCAACGACCCGCAACGTGTCCAGCGCGCGCTGGAGGTCTACGAAATTAGCGGTAAACCGCTAACGTCTTTTTTTATCGAAGCTCAGGCGCAAGACATTCCCTATCAAAAAATAAAATTGATTATTGCTCCGCAAGATCGATCCATTCTGCACGAAATTATCGCCCGACGTTTTAAACAGATGCTGGAACAGGGCTTTATCGATGAAGTGGCGGCGCTGTACCAACGCGGCGATTTGACCGAAAAAATGCCTTCGGTTAGAGCTGTCGGTTATCGGCAGGTTTGGTCTTATTTGCAAGACGAATACGACCTTGAAACCATGACCGAAAAAGCCATTATTGCCACCAGGCAACTGGCCAAGCGCCAGTTTACCTGGCTGCGCCGGGAAACCGATGCGACCAATTTCCAAACCGGACAGAAAGAGTTATTAGCAAAAGTGTTGGCTGAAATTGATGAAAAACTGTCGGGAATGAAAGTATAGAGTGGCTAGGATAGGGGGGTAGAGAAATGTGGGATATAGTACGTTTATTAGAACTAAGAAGTACACAAGTTATGAAGAAGATAAATGGACCGATACCGATAACAGACATTATGAACAAACTCGAATGCGCGAAGGCAACAGAGACGTGATATATCGAAGATATGCTGAGCAACAGGAATACGATAGAAAACTCAACGGCTAGTCGATTTGCCAGCTAATATTGCAAAACATCAGCCTCGGCATGCCCAGTTACGCGAATTGATTATGGGCATCCTCATGCACAGTGCAGAAGTGGAAGTTAAATCGCCGCAGTTTTTGCTGGATGGCGTCAGGGAGCAAATTGAGTCCATGCAAAAAATTTATAAAAAATAAAGAACAATCTCGTCGTTTGAGGTTGTAAGTGTGAATAATTGGGCTTAAGGTGATTTCTGACAAAGAGCATATCCGCTAACTGGTTTTTTGACGCTTACCGGGGATGAACCGTAAATGTTATGAGTGGCAAGAGTTATGTATGGCTGAAAATAGGGGGGGCAGAAGCAGGCGATACGCTAAATGCGATCTGACTTGCACCTGAGTGATGGACTTGTTAACAGGCTTGGCCTTAACAAATTGGAACGGGTATAGACAGCATGCAGCTTCTGCATGATGCTGTAACCTAGGTGGACTCGAATAAAATGTATTTCTCGTCAGGTGAGTTTTTAAGGCTCGCCAGTACTTAGTCTTGGCTTGCTATATTTGCAAAGGCTCTGTTTTGGGGCTAAATATGAGCTTGCCCCAAAAATCGATCGACTTTTGGGGCAAGTATATGAGTTTGTTACGCTGGGGTTACATTCTCGGCTTGTGGACCTTTTTGGCCTTGAGTTACTTCCATAGTAACTTTTTGGCCTTCTCTTAAGGTCTTGCGGCCTGCGCCGTTAATTGCACTATGGTGAACAAAAACATCTTTGCCACCTTCTTGTTCAATAAATCCAAAACCTTTTTCATCATTGAACCACTTAACGGTACCTACAACTTGCTCTGACATATCACACTCTTAACTTAAAAAATCGCCAATTTTTGTTGGCTTACAAATCCCGGCTTTATTTATAAAGCCGGCTCAAACTCTAACTGTGGCAAATAATAGCACTAAATATATGAGCAGAGCAAAGTATTTTAACTAGGCTCAAAGATAATTCTGTTATGGCTATAAATCGGTCATTAAAAAGGCTTGTTCTGAGAGGGGGTATTTGCATAAATATCCTTATTCTATAGTGCCTTAGGTTTGCTTTATTGGCTTTTAATTTAGGTTATGGTTGGGGCATGAGTTGCTGGTAATTGCCTCGATAATATAAAAGAGGATCTCCCTCGCGGCACACGCAGTCTTGAACTTCTCCGATAATAATCCAGTGAGTGCCGGCGTGAACTTCCTCTATGACTTTGCATTGCAGCGACATGAGGCTGTTATCCAGGGTGGGGGCGCCGGTAATGCCAGTTGTCCACGGCGTGTTTTGAAAACGTTGCTCTTGGCTGCTGCCTCCGGCAAATTGATTGGAGACGTCTTGCTGATTTGAACTTAAGATGTTGACAGCAAAGTGTTGGCTTTCTTTGATGCCTGTGCCGGTGTCGGCAGATTCATTTATACAGACCAATACTTGAGGCGGATTAACTGATACGCTTGAGAAGGCGGTCACTGTCATTCCCTGTATACCGAATTTCTTGGAGTGTGTGGTAACAACGGTGACACCGCTGGCCCATAATTGCATAGCTTTTTTAAAATCATCAACACTAACAGTCATTAATTCCCCCGGTTATTTTGTTATAAAGATACTGCTCTCTTTTTGTTGTAAAAAGAGATGATGAGTAGGCGTATTTTAAGGTTGTGCGCACTTCATAATACAACACCCGTGCATATATGTTAAATAATCGGAGGATTGGTTGTTCTGTTTTTTAGGGATAAATCGGATTTATTGTTCCGAGAATTTTATTAAGATATTGACGCGACGGTTTTTCTCTCTGCCTTCCGGTGTCGAATTGCTGGCAATGGGCTTAGTGTCGGCGTAAGTGATGGCTCGCAAACGGCTGCTGTCTAATTGTTGCGAGACCAGATAGTGTAAAACGCTGGTGGCTCTGGAAGACCCCAGTTCCCAGTTTGAAGGGAATTTGGCGGTATTAATGGGGATGTTGTCTGTGTGCCCTTCAATCAGGATCAGTCCAACGGCTTGTTTTAACAAGGGGGTTAGTCGCTTTATTAAGGCTTCTCCTGAGACTGTTAGATCGGCTTCCGAGGATTTAAATAGTACTTTGTCTTGAATTTCAAGCTGTGCATAGCCATGGGTTACTTTTATGTTGACGGTTTTATTAAGACCGAATTCATTAATTGCTTTTGTTATTTGTTGCTGCAATTTGTTTTCGTCCGTTTGGGTAACGGTGGCTTGTTGAGTTTTGACCGGTTGAAGAGGCTGTTTTATTGCGGCTTCGATTTTATTTTCGATCGATAAAATGGGTTGAAAGAGGTTGTTTTCGGCAACAATAGGTGTGGGGCAGGTTACGATAGAAGGTACGATAAATGGTTCAACTGATGGAAGGCATATTACTGCCGGTACTTTTCTAGGTCTAATGGCTCGCGGCTTGTTAGCGGCTTGTTGTTCGGCGTTTAGGTCGCTTAATGTAATCAGGGTAATGACCAGCATGACGATCAGTACAAATACATCCAGGTACGTTAATAACCAGTTTTGTGAGTTATGTTTGTCCGGTTGGTTTAGTAGATCTTCTAAAGATAGAGAGGACTGTAATTTCAAAAATGGATATTTACTCATTATGCAGTACTGATTCGGTTTGTTGGGTTTGGGGTGATAGTCCCGGCAGATTATTTAGTCCTTTAATTCATCGTCATAGTGCTTAATGAATGATTTAAGCGTTTCTCGTACAAATGATGGGCTGCGGCGATCTGCTATTAATGTTATTCCTTCCATGATCATGCTCATGATCATAATACGCTGTTCAGTGCGTCTTTCGAGTTTTATGGCAATGGGATTGAAGATAAGGTTAGCCATGATGAGCCCGTAAAAGGTTGTAATGAGTGCAATGCCCATGTTGTAGCTTATGCCGGCTATGTCTTTAAGTTCGATGATTTGCAGCATGTTGATCATGCCGACCAGTGTTCCAAGCATGCCGAATGCGGGAGAATAAGCGGCGAGACTGTAAAATATATTGGCTTCGGCTTTCTCTTTGGCTCTCAGGCGGGCAATGCGCCATTTTAGTAACGATAAGATGTCTTCTATTGGGGTGTTGTCTACGATAAGCTGGAAGCCGGTTTTTAGATAGGGGTTGTTAATGCTGTCGATGATGTTTTCGATGGCAAGTGTGTCTCTGTTGAACCACATTTGAGCAACGCCGGCAATCTCGTTAGCTTCTCTTTGCGGATTTAGATCTTCGTAAAAGAAAATAAGTTTTACCGATTTCAGTCCGTGTCTGATGTCTCTTAGGGGGTAGCTTAAAAGGATAGCGGCAATTGTGCCGCCTATGACAATGACTAGTCCGTTCAAGTTGATAAAAGAAAGCGGATCATTGGCGGCAACTATTATAATAAACAGGATTAAAATAATGCTTAGAAAAATGCCTGCGGCTGTTGAAGGGTTAACTTTTTTCGGGAATGTTTTTATTGAGGATTTGTCGAATTTCATTTTGTAATGGTATCAAAACATATACTTCGCCCGGTCACGGTTGCGGATTCCTAGCGGCTGATTTTATGCCGATAGCAGCGTTGCTAAAACAGTTTCATAGCTTGCTATGCGCCTGTTTCAGCGCCTTGCTATCGACAAAAATCAACTCGCTATCA
>JADHTX010000013.1 GCA_016784875.1 Methylobacter sp. | reverse complement strand
TCCTAGCGGCTGATTTTATGCCGATAGCCGCGTTGCTGAAACAGTTTCATAGCTTGCTATGCGCCTGTTTCAGCGCCTTGCTATCGACAAAAATCAACTCGCTATCATTTCCTCAACCGTAACCGTGCGAAGTATAGCTTTTACCCAAACCCAATTTCTTACCACAAAATCAGGATAATTAAGTCTCAACTGATTTCAGCGTTACAATGGTAAGCATGAATACTAATCTCACTCCATTTTCAGCATTAACCCCCGATATTATGTTGAATGCACTCGACAGTATCGGCCTACATAGCGATGGCCGATTGCTTGCGCTCAACAGCTATGAAAACCGCGTTTATCAGGTCGGAATGGCGGACACATCCTTTATCGTAACTAAGTTCTATAGACCCGAGCGCTGGACAACTGCCGCCATTCTTGAAGAGCATACATTCATTCAGGAATTATTCGACTCAGAAATTCCTGTGGTACCGGCCATTCCTTTTGGCAAAAATCAAACCTTAATCCACGCCGACGGTTTTCGCTTTTCGGTATATCCAAGACAAGGCGGTCGCGTACCGGAACTTGCGGGACGCGAGAAGTTCGAATGGATGGGGCGGCTTATCGCTCGCATTCATGCTGTCGGCTCTTTAAATTCCTATAAAGAGCGACCAGTACTTGATATTGCCGGTTTTGGCGATGAACCTAGAGCTTTTCTGCTGGCGAATAATTTCATCCCTGCCGACCTTATCGAGGCTTACCGCAGTGTGACTGAGCATGCATTAGATAGTGTAAGGCATTGTTTTGAGCGCGCAGGTAAGGTAAGAAAACTCCGTTTGCACGGCGATTGCTATCCCGGCAATATTTTATGGACTGATGACGGTCCGCATTTTGTTGATTTCGATGACAGTCGAATGGGGCCTGCAATACAGGATTTATGGATGCTGCTGTCCGGGGATCGCGCCGAAATGACCGTGCAATTAAAGCATCTGCTGACCGGTTACCGGACTTTTTACGATTTCGATACCCGAGAATTGCATTTAATTGAGGCCCTGCGCACCTTGCGTCTAATTCATTATTCCGCCTGGATTGCACGGCGCTGGGATGACCCCGCCTTTCCTATGGCGTTCCCATGGTTCGATACGCCACGTTATTGGCAGGACAAGATTATTGAGCTGCGCGAACAAATTGCGCTAATGAATGAAGGACCGCTGGAGTTGGTTTAGTATAATTTAACAATTTAGCCACAGATCAACACAGATCAAACGGATTGTTTTTGCTGCCTCAAAAAGACGCCGTCGAACCCGCAGCAAAACCAATTAAAAAAATGGGCTGAAGATGGCTAAGTGCTTTATATTTCAGCTTATCAGTATACATCCGTGAAAATCCGTGGCTGAATAATTATTAGCTATGAATTACAAAGCGCCGCCTTATATCTTCCCCTGCCGCATCAGCATGGTTTTTATCGGATTAAATGTTCTTCTATGCACATCTAAAAAGCCGAACCGTTCGATTTCAGCCAGATGCCGTTTAGTGCCGTAACCCTTATGCTCATGAAACGCAAAATCCGGATAATGTTGATGATAAGCAACCATCAACTTATCCCGTTCAACTTTCGCCAGTATTGAAGCCGCACTAATCGCCTGAACTTTGCTGTCGCCTTTAACAATAGCCTGAGCAGGCACCGTTAAATCAGGAATACGGTTACCATCGACTAAAACCTTATCGGGCTGAATAGCCAACCCCATTACCGCTCGTTGCATTGCAAGCAAAGTTGCCTGAAGAATATTAAGCCGGTCGACTTCCTCAACACTGGCCTGAGCAATAGACCAGCTTAAAGCGGATTCTTTAATAAGAATATAAAGACTATCCCGTTTGCTTGCGCTAAGGACTTTGGAATCGGCCAAGCCGAGAATAGGCCGCCGGGGATCTAAGATAACCGCTGCCGCGAAGACCGGACCTGCCAGCGGCCCGCGTCCTGCTTCATCAACGCCAGCAACATTCAAGCCTTGAAGGTTTTTTATTGAAAACGCATCATCCATAACGACTTATATCACTGAAATAATTTAACCTGCGACATTGATCAAACGACAAAAAACAGATTATGCCACTCAGCTTATTCATCCAATGGGCAACGATTTTCATGTTTTTCGTAGTCTATTTGCATTTTTACGCTTAAGCCGCACTTAACGCAATATACCCCGGTTTACATTACGCAAAAAACTGACCATATCAGATAATTCTTTACTTTCGCCGGCTAAATCTTCCATTTGATCTATCGCATCTTCCAGTCGCAGGTTAGTCTTGTAAATGATCTTGTAAGCTTTTCTGATTAACCGAATGTCTTCAGGGGAGATACCGTTACGCTCCATACCAACTGAATTAATACCGTGCGGCCGAGTTGGCTTACCACCGACCATAACAAATGGAGGAATGTCCTGGGTAATTGCACTGCCCATCGCCGCAAAACTATACTGCCCGATTTGCGTAAACTGATGCACCAAGGTAAATCCACCCAAAATGGCATGACTATGTAAATGCACATGTCCGGCCAATGATGCCCCATTAGCCATAATAACGTGATTACCGATGATGCAATCATGCGCCACGTGAGTATATGCCATAAACAGGTTGTCATTGCCTATCTTGGTAAGACTGCGATCCTGCTTAGTCCCACGATGCATAGAGGTATACTCGCGTATCGTATTTCTATCGCCAATTTCCAGTCGAGTTACCTCGGCTGCATATTTTTTGTCTTGCGGGTCTTCGCCGATAGATGTGAATTGATAGATGCGATTGTGCTCCCCTATAGAAGTAGGTCCTTTAATAACAACATGAGAACCTATAACCGTACCTGCACCGATTTTCACATCGGCGCCTATGACCGAAAAAGGACCAACCGATACGTCATCGGCCAACTCGGCTTTACTGTCAACTATCGCTGCTGAATCAATCAAATCAATTTACCACAGCTGCACATCTGATTTCTGCGCTTGCGACGAACTCGCCATCAACTTCTGCACGACATTCAAATACCCAGATGTTACGTTTGCTTTTAAGGAACTTTGCTTCCAGCATCAATTGATCGCCGGGCACAACAGGCCTTTTAAACTTGGCTTTATCAATACCGGTCAAGTAATAAATCATCCCGGCCAGCTCATCGCCAGCTGTTTCCGATGCTAACAACCCCGTAGATTGCGCCAGAGCCTCCAAAATCAGTACGCCAGGCATAATAGGTTTTTGGGGGAAATGTCCTTGAAAAAACGGTTCATTATAAGTAACGTTTTTCACTCCCAGCAATCTAACGCCAGGTTCACATTCAATAACCTTATCAACCAATAAAAAAGGGTAACGATGTGGCAAGAATTCTTGTATTTGTAAAATATCTAGCTTAACGGACATATATGAGGATGCTTCTCTAAAAAGTTGATGATTATGCGATTAAAAAACGACAACTAAATAACCTGATAATAATAAAGTTATTATATTTTCTTCCCTGACTAAGAACCGCGTGTAATTATTCCGGCATGGTTGACAACTTTTGTTGAACTTGACTAGTCACATCAATCTTATCACTGGCATAAATAACACCATCAGTGAGTAATAAATCAAAGTCTTGATCTTTGGCTATTCCCCGAATAGCTTCGACAATACGACGTTGCAATTTCCCCAACTCTTCATTACGGCGAACATTAAAATCTTCGCTAAATTCCTGTTGAGCTCTTTTTGCATCTCTTTTCTTATTTAAAATCTCTCTTTCCAGATTGACTCGTGCCGACTCGCTAATCACGGCAGCATCTTTAGCCAATTTTTCATCCAATCTTTGAATTTCTTTTTGCTGAGCAACTAATTGCTTATCTCGTGGTGAAAATTCTTTTTCCAGACGTTTTTTAGCTTTTTCCGCCTGAGGCGCTTTCTCAAGAACAGCGGGTATATTAACAAAGCCAATTTTTAAATCGGCATAGCTCACATTAGCAGCAAGCAACAATCCTAAAAATAAAGCAATTTTTGTTTTCATTGTTAATCAGGTCTCTGATGAAATTAAAGTAAATAATAGTTAAGTATATAACTACTTTGCCAAATTATAGGGAATAAGCCTGTTAAACAAAACAAGATCCTCTAGAAGTTTTGACCGAAGTTGAATTGGAACATCTGTTTTTGGTCCCCTGAAATAGTTCCATCAGCAGCCGTTGTAGTAGAAGTTGCATTTAACGGTACTGCGGCACTGACAGATAAAGCCCCGAAAGGCGATAGCCACTCGCCTGAGACTCCTACAGCATATTTTAAATTGTTCGCTTTAAAGCCATTACTAATCGACCCGGCATCCAAAAAGGTACCTAACCTGACTGACTTTGTTTCCGGCATAAACGGCACAGGAAAAAACAATTCGGCGTTACCAATGATTTTACTGGAACCACCAAACGCAAAGCCATTGGAGTCTCTCGGCCCCACAGTATTATTCTTAAAGCCGCGTATAGAACCGGTACCGCCACCAAAATAATTTTCAAAAAAAGGTAAGTTAGTCGTCTTTCCATAGCCATCGCCGTACCCCACTTCACCCTGAAGTCTAAAGGTAAAATCTTTAGCTAAGGGTAAATAAAGCTGATGTTTATAAGCAACTTTATAATATTGAAGATCACTTCCAGGCACAGTTGCTAACGCAGAAAAACGCTGTTGCCCACCTTTATTCGGAAAGATTGCGCGATTAAGAGTGTCATGAGTCCAACCCACCGATGGCGATAGCGTCAAAAATGTACTGCCTGTTGCATCAACTTTTGCTCGTGTATTGGCAGTTCCAATGGTGGTTGTATTATTTGTACATTGATTTATACCATTATTACCATATATAAAATCGCAAATTTCATTCGATGAAAAAGCAGTGGTATTTAAACTGGTATATTTTGCATCAATATCAAAACGTAGACTGTCGAATTCATTCAAGGGAATACCGAAATTAACTCCTGCATTCATCACATTAGTTGAATAATTGGCAATATTCACTTGTCCGGCGTTTCGTTTGGTATAGCCTAAGTTATAACCTTGACTAACACCATCCACAGTAAAATAAGGATTATAAAACCCAAACTGATAATTGGTCGAATAACTACTATTATTAAAGGCAACATTAACGCGTTTGCCCGAACCGAAAACGTTATCCTGGGCAATATTAGCATTCAACACTATACCTTGTGTTTGAGAAAAACCAATACCTGCCGATAAATTGCCGGAAGGTTTTTCTACTACCGTATAATTGACATCAATTTGATCGGCAGTACCAGCAACAGGAGGCGTTTCAACATTCACTTCTTCAAAATAGCCCAAACGCTCAAGACGCGTTTTCGAACGTTCAATTTTTGAACTTGAAGCCCAACTGGACTCCATTTGTCGCATTTCGCGACGCAGCACCTCATCGCGGGTTTTGCTGTTACCCTTCATATTAATACGCCTGACATAAACCCGCTTGCCAGGATCGACGAAGAACGTCATATCAACGGTTTTTTTCGATTCGTTGATCTCCGGCACCATATTGACATTGGCAAAAGCATAGCCGTCATCACCCAAACGGTCGGAAATTAATTTAGAAGTTTCGGTAGCATGCTTTCTTGAAAAAGTTTCTCCCGGCCCGAGCTTTACCAGCTTAATAAGTTCGGGAGCGGCAACTACTAGATTACCGGCTAATTTGACTTTTTCCAGAGTATAAACATCGCCTTCTTTGACATTAATGGTGACGTAAATATCTTTTTTATCTGGCGTAATAGCCACCTGCGTGGATTCGATGTTAAAGTTAATATACCCCCGATCCAGATAATAGGAGCGCAAGGTTTCTAAGTCTGCCGACAACTTTTGTTTGGAATACTGATCGTCCTTGGTATAGAACGACAGCAAATTAGAGGTATTCAATTCTAGGTTGCGCAACAGGGTTTTATCATCGAAAACATTATTGCCAACAATATTTATCTGTTTAATCTTAGCTACCCTGCCCTCAGAAATCTTGATATGGATACCGACACGGTTTCGAGTGAGATTAGAGACATCGGTGGTAATCTTTAAACCATACTTGCCATGACTGAAATATTGACGACTTAATTCCTGCTCAACTTTATCCAATACCTGCTGATCGAATACCTTACCTTCAGCTAAACCAATTTTCTTTAATGCTTTAGTCAAATCGTCCTTACTTAAATCCTTATTGCCTTCAAAAATTATTTTTGCAATGGAAGGTCGTTCTACCACATTAACAATCAGTGTTGACCCCTCTCTCTCCAGAGAAATATCCTTAAAAAAACCGGTTTTAAATAACGCCTTAATAGCCGGAGCCACATTATCCAATGAAAATCTTTCACCCACATTTATAGGGAGATAGTTATAAACAGTCCCCACCGAGATACGTTGAAGACCTTTGACTTGAATGTCTTCCACAACAAACCCCTCATCACCTTTTACCGCTTGAGATACAAGTAGAAACAGCAAGAGAAAGCGAGAAAAAGTATTTAATTTCATGTGGAATTCTAAAAATAAAAGTAACTACTCAGCAGTTAGAAAAATAGAACACAGATGACACAGATTTGACTGAACAAATACTGAATAAAATGGAGATTCTTCATAAAGGTTTTTTGTTAAGGCGTATAGCGAACTTGACTTAGACTCAAAGCCGTCCACTCTATATCCGCATAAAATTAGTATATGCTAAGCAACGCAAAAAAATTAACCTAGCCCAATCTTGAAAAACTGCCGAATTATATCACAGTAAATATTTAAACGAACTTAAGCACATCGAATAGGAAAACTAAGCACCTCGTCGATAGAGGAACTACCCGACAACTGCATCAATAAACGATCCAGACCAATAGCCACACCCGAACATTCCGGCAAACCCGATTCCAAAGCGGCAATAAGGCGCTGGTCTTTAACAGTAACAGGCAGTTCTTCTTGCTTTCGGATAGCCAGCTCCTTATCAAATCGACTACTTTGTTCTTTAGCATCAGCTAGTTCATAATAGCCATTACCTAACTCGATACCATTCATAAACAATTCAACCCGATCGGTAACTTGTTCATTAGCTTCGCTGATTCTGGCTAATGACGACTGGCAAGCAGGATAATCGTAAACCATACACAACGAGTTTTCACCCAAATACGGTTGAACCTTATGACTGAATATAAAGTCCAGCCACATCCCATGATCGTATCCGCAAATAGTCACTGCCTCAGGTAATTGTGATTCCCTGGCAAAGACGCAGTAGTCCTGATAAGAAAACACCAGGGGATCTAAACCGGTATACGAAATAAATACATCCTGATAACTGACTCTTTGCGTTTCCTGCAACGATTGTCCGCTAAATAGACCAGCAAACAGCTCGTCAATTTCATCCATTAACTGCGGCAAAGTAAAGCCAACCCGATACCATTCCAGCAGGGTAAATTCAGGATTATGAAAACGCCCGGACTCGCCGTTTCTAAAGGCCTTACTTATCTGATAGATTGATCCGCTGCCTGCGGCAAGCAGTCGTTTCATCGCAAACTCGGGCGATGTCTGCAAAAACAGAGTTTGCTGTCGTGGCGACAAACAATACTCCGTTGTAAAAAACGCCAACTGCGGATCGGTTCCAATACTGTGACTAAGTATCGGAGTCTCCACTTCCAGCACCGATCGTTCAGCAAAAAACTGACGTAATTCCGCCAGCAACTGCGCCCTTAAACGCATCAGCTCTATGGCGCATGACGGCCGCCAGTCAGGCAACACTACTCTTTTACGCGGGAAACGTACTCACCGGTACGGGTATCAACCTTAATCACTTCGCCAATTTGCACAAACAAGGGCACCCTGACAACCGCGCCAGTCTCCAAGGTTGCGGGTTTACCGCCTCCACCCGAAGTATCTCCACGAACACCAGGATCGGTTTCAGTGATGGTCAAGTCGACAAAATTAGGCGGCGAAATCGCAAGGGGCGCGTCATTCCATAAGGTTACCGTACAGGTGTCTTGATCTTTCAACCACTTACCTGACTCACCGACCACTTTTTCATCGGTCTGATACTGCTCAAAAGTGTCCGGCACCATAAAATGCCAGAATTGTCCGTCGTTATAAAGGTATTGCATCTCGACATCGACCACATCGGCACCTTCAATCGATTCACCCGACTTAAAGGTTCTCTCAATAACCCGACCGGTTTTCAAATTCCTGATTTTTACCCGACTAAAAGCTTGGCCTTTTCCCGGTTTTACAAATTCATTTTCAATAATCGCACAGGGATCGTTATCCAACATAACTTTTAACCCGGCTTTAAACTCATTAGTGCTGTAAGTGGCCATTTTATCCTCAAAGATGACAAACAATGTAAAACTGAAGCATTATAATAGAGGCATCAACCGATAGAAACTTTAATAAGCCATTTCATGTCAGAACCCAATTCCGAACGCCAGCACTTTTCTAAAAACTGGCAACAACAACTTGCCGAAGCTTTCAACAACATTGAAGACCTCTGCCGCTATTTACACTTATCGCCGGATGACTTGCCGGTTTCGATCGCCGCAACTAAAAACTTCCCTTTACGTGTGCCGTTAAGTTTTGCAGCCTGCATTGAAAAAGCTAACCCGCATGATTCCTTATTACGTCAAGTATTGCCCATTAACGAAGAACTGCTCAGCTATCCAGGCTTTAACAATGACCCGGTCGGCGACCTTGCCTCAGCCACCCAAACCGGTGTTTTGCATAAATACCATGGCCGGGTTTTGTTAATCAACACCGGCAGCTGCGCGATTAACTGCCGGTATTGTTTCCGGCGCAATTTTCCATACGCTGATTTACAACTCAGCAAGCAGAAGGAAGATGTCGCCGTTCAATATATACAAGACGACGCAAGTATCTCTGAAGTGATATTAAGCGGCGGCGACCCTTTGCTGCTCAGCGACGCACGACTAACCCGACTCATTCAGCAATTGGACAGCATCGAACATTTAAAACGCATTCGCATACACAGCCGTCTGCCTATCGTACTACCTGCCCGAATAACTTCTGAACTCATTAATACCCTAACCGAAAGTCCCAAACAAATTATCATGGTTGTACACTGCAACCATGCCAATGAAATCAGTGAACGCGTCATTACTGCCTGCAACTCACTGAAAAATTCCGGTATCGCCTTGTTCAATCAATCGGTGCTGCTAAAAGGCGTAAATGATAATGCTAAAGTACTATGTGAACTGAGTGAACAACTGTTCAGCCACGGTATCATCCCTTATTACTTGCATTTGTTGGATAAAGCAACGGGAACCGGGCATTTTGAAGTTTCTGAAATCGAAGCCCTGAAACTCATCGGGCAAGTTCAAGTCGCCCTGCCCGGCTATCTGGTGCCGAAACTGGTCAAAGAACAGGCCGGTGCCGCGTCTAAGCAATCCATCTATTAAATCACTGAACTACTTCAAAACCAGCCATTCAGCGGCAATCCCTAATTTACCGATTTATGGAGTGTCCTTACCCAACGCCCATGGGTGACTAATGCAGTGATTGACTCTATTTTGAAACCTTTAAGAAATCATTAATAAAACACTTTTAAGATTGATTCGGCTAGCTTGAGATGTCGCGAATAAATGGGCTAATAAAAACTCAATTCGAAACAATTTAATGCATCATTATTGGATCAATATCATGAATCGTAAGCACATTTTTAACCAAACATTAAATCTGACTCATCAAGAAATAATTAGAAAAGTTGCCATTCATGAAGCAGGACAAGCAGCGGCAATTTATCTCGGCAACAAACAAAAAAAACTACCGCCGGTCTTCTTTCAGATTTTTATAACTCCGGTGAATTGTGGTTTCCAATCATCGCAGTTATTAAGTAAGCCTGACACTAAATACCTTGCAAACATAGACGGTGGCCGCTTAATTCATACGCTACCCTCTTCATTTGACGAGGCAACAAGCGGTTTTTCTTCAGCCCAGAAAATGGCTTATCAATGCGCTTTTGAAGCGGATATAATCAATATACTGACGGGGTCAATGGCTGAAGCAAAATACATCGCTCAACGAAACGAAAAACCGATTAACCCTCGTCTCATGCATTTAAATGCTCTATATTGCTTTGGCGGCACTTCCGATTTGGAGATTGCCAATGAATATCTTGAATGCTTTCTTGCAAACTCAGAGCTTAAGAAACAAAAAATCACAGAGTTATTTTTAGCGGCATTCATCTTCATTACTGAAAAATCAAATTGGCAGGCGATTACCGCCTTGGCGGACTATATTGTCAGTGAAGATAAAAGCGCCATAGAATGCAATGAAATTATCGACGTTCTGGAAACGGCTAAATATGGATTCAGCTGAGTGAATTTCTGCCCTAAATAAGCTTTTCAACAGCTAGCCAGATCATTCAGGCCACCCTAACCCTTACAAGTGTCAGCATTAATTGGATTACTCTTCCTGATTAACAATCCCATGAGGCACATGCGCTGCGGAGACATGCTGGGCGGCCGACTCGCAATGACCTTTCTGATCGTCAAAGAATATATCCGCACCGAATGCCTTCAAAAAAGCCCCCTTATCTATCCCTCCCAAAAAAAGCGCTTCATCGATACGAATACCCCAAGCTCTTAATGTCCTGACTACCCGCTCATGTGCCGGGGCCGCACGAGCAGTCACCAAGGCGGTTCTTATCGGTGAGAATTGCGGATCGAATTGCGTTTGAATATGATGCAGAGCGCTCAAAAAATCTTTAAAAGGCCCACCCGATAAGGGTTTTTTAGCTTGGTTGCGCTCATTTTCAGTAAACACATCCAAGCCGCGCTGTTGATAAATCCGTTCCGATGCATCCGAAAACAACACTGAATCACCATCAAAAGCAATACGAAGCTGATCGGAATGATGCGCTTTGGAAGGTCCGCAAAGTATAGTCGCCGCAGCAAAACCCGCACCTAATGCTTTGGCGACATCATCGGCATTGGTCGATAAAAATAAATGCGCCCCGAATGCCGGAATGTAACCGTAGGGAGACGCTCCACTGGTAAAGGCCGCACGGATAATTTTGAGCTGGTAATGGGCTATGGAATTAAAAATTCTTAAACCGGTATCGGCACTATTTTGCGATAACAAGATAATTTCAACCAGCGGATCGTCAGGGCAACTGTTATTTAAACTTAAAAACTTTTTCACCAAGGAAAATCCATAGCCCGGCTCCAAAATTTCATCTTCATGTTCTATTTGATAACGGCAAAAAGCTTCCTTTCCTTGCGTTTCAAATAACGCATGCGATTCATCCAAATTAAATAAGGCTCTGGATGATACCGCTACCACCAGTTTTTTCTCTCTCATAGCCGAACCGCTAATGATTGCTCACCCAAACATTATCCAAATTAAGCGCTTTTTTAATCCTGGCCGTATTGGAAACTGCTTCCGCTTTACTTTTAAACCCACCTACTCGCAGCCGGTACATGGTTTTATTATGATCGCGAACCGGGACTACTTCGGCAAAAATACCTTTTCTTGCGAATTCAGCCGCTTGGCTCTTGGCAAACCATTCCTGATTGAATGCAATTAAGTTCACCCCCCATATCCCATAGGATTCTTGCTTTAATACTTTTTTAGACTTTTGTTTAATAATGGCTTTTTTCGGAATTATCGGCTTAACCTCCACCGTTTTGGGTTGAATTTTCTTTGTGGCCGGCTCGACTTCAGGCGCTGTTTCTACCTTGACAGGCGTAATTACATGTTTAGCCCTCTCTTTGGTCGGCGCATGTGCATCCGCAACATTCTCTTTTGTCGGCTTATGCCCATCAGCAACTTCTTTAATCTGCATATGTTCTTGAGCAGCAACCTCTTTGGCCGATGGATGCTCATGAGCAACAGCCTCTTTGGTAGACTCATGCTCCTGAGTATTCTCCTCTTTAACCGCCGATTCATGTGCCACTTCTAACTTAGGTAGCGCAATATCGGGTGGCGCTAAAGACGCCTTCACTTCTAAATCGCCAATTTTGACCTGTAACATATTCAGGGCTTTGCTTACCAAAGCCTGTTTTGCCACAATATCAGGAAGCTTAGTACTTAATAAATCACCGGAGAATTTTGGATCTCCTTTCAGTTCCGCCATAAAGCCATCAACCTGTTGATTCAACTCTACAACTGAACTCCTCATAGCATCAACTTCTTCACTAGGGCTGTTTGCTGCGCTCTTTGCCAGATCCGATTCCAAGGTTGAAAATGCTTCGGTTAACTTTGAAACTTCAGCTTTTGCGCGATAGGTCATCACTCCCAACCCAGCGGCAGCACTTAACGCAACCGCCCCGAATCCCAACGCCACATAACTAAAGATTTTCGCCTTTTTAACTTTATTCTCTGCATCTTTCAGCTGTTTTTTAATGTCCTCTTGCTCAAACCCAAATGGGCTCAATTTTACATCGTCAATGTTTTCTATAACTGTGTCGGCAGTTTGTTTCGGCTTAGATTCAGTAATAGTTTCGTTAACGCTTGGCTGCTGCTCCGCAACTTTCGGCTCAGAGGCCTGCGCAGTTATATCTTCATTCAAGAAGTCTGTGTCGCCAAAGGCATCTGCAAACTCATCTTCTTCCTCTACTTGGATACCTGCATCATCGCCTATCTCGGAAATGTCCATATCAGCCGTAATATCAAAGTCAGGCAAAAGAAAATCGTCTTCCTCAGTAGATAAATCTCCAGCCTCCGCTAATTGCTTATCAATCTGTTTGGAGAAATCATCACTTACTTCATCCAATTGAAAAAAATCATCAATTTCACTCAAATCAGAATCATCGCCAATCGCATCATTTTTTCCGACCGCTTGCCCTAAGGCATCCTCGGCATCAAAACCGGCATCCGCGAATAGACTATCAAAACTATTTTCATCGTCCTGCAAATTATTAAATGACTCATCGTCTACAGATTTCTGCTGTTCACTGGATGCAATTAAATCCGCCGAAGCCTCATCTTCATCGTCCTGAATCAAATCCGACACATCAGAATCATCGCCATAGCCGACAAGACCATCGTCTTCATCCGTTAACAATTCATTAGTCGCAACCGATTCCGCCGAGGTTTCATTCTCATCGTCCTGAATCAAATCCGACACATCAAAATCATCGCCATAGCCGACAAAACTATCGTCTTCAGCAGCCAAGTCGGCAACATTCTCTAACTCTTCGGTTTTTTCATCTGTCTGTTCTAACGCTTCCTCGAAATCAACCCCGGCACCCGCAAGTAAAACATCAGCATCGTCTGACAGCGTTTCAGTTTCATTAATCGCAACCGAATCCGCCGAAGTCTCATTCTCATCGCCCTGAATCAAATCCGACACATCAAAATCATCGCCATAGCCGACAAAACTATCGTCTTCGTCCGCTAGGTCGGCAACATTCTCTAGCCCTTCGGTTTTTTCATCTGTCTGTTCTAACGCTTTCTCGAAATCAACCCCGGCACCCGCAAGTAAATCATCAGCATCGTTTGACAGCGTTTCAGTTTCATTAATCGCAACCGATTCCGCCGAAGTCTCATTCTCATCGCCCTGAATCAAATCCGACACATCAAAATCATCGCCATAGCCGACAAAACTATCGTCTTCAGCAGCCAAGTCGGCAACATTCTCTAACTCTTCGGTTTTTTCATCTGTCTGTTCTAACGCTTCCTCTGAATCAAAACCGGCACCCAAAATTAAGTCATCGGCGTCATCCGTGATCGGTTTATTACTCACAACCGAATCCGCCGAGTCCTCGATCTCGTCATACCCTAGTTCATCAGCCAATCCTGCATCCGCTTCAACGCCTGACGTTTCAATGACTGTGGACGCAATTAAATCTTCTGCAACAGGAACCGACGCTTCAGCTTCATCATCCCGAATCATATCCGCTTCGTCAAAATCATCACTAAGGCCAAAAAAATCATCCAGTTCATCCTCTACAGGAGCCGATAAGCTTTCCTCAACAGGATCCAACTCTTCAGTACCGCTAACATCTGGCTGTACCAATGCATCGTCTTCATCGAGATCCACACTCATCAACAACCGGTCAAGATCATCTTCGTCGTCCTCTTCCTGATTATTAAACGGAACAGAAGATGAATTTTCTACAGCTTGTTCTGACTCAACGGTTTCGACCGCAGCCGTTGAAGACAAATCCTGTCTAAGCATTTCCGGCTCATTCAAACTAGCCTCAAAACCGTCAAAACTTAAAAAATCATCCAACTCATCATGCTGCTGAATCTCTTTGGCGACACCTGCATTCTTGTTAGCCTCTGCTTGAATAAAAGCATCGTCTTCATCAAAGTCGGCATTTATCAGCAATCGATCAATTGAGTCTTCGTCGTCCTGCTGGGCATTGGTAGGACGAGAAAAAGACTCGGCCTCATCCAACATGGCATCCAAATCAACATTAAAATTATCGCGTGTATTATTTAAATTTTTATCTTTGGGATCGGTCATATTCAGGCTCAGCAATGAATTGTAAGATAACTACAAAGTTTACATGTAGCGTTCAGTACGTTTCGGCAGAAAAACATTTTTCTTCATTTTAATACCAATTAAACTTAATGTTCATTAAGTTTCACCGATTTGATGCTAAACTCCCAAAAAAAACTTTTAAGAAAGAAAATGCAACTAGCTATTACCGCCTTAGGCAACCATAAGATTAATTTTATTGCCGAAATATTGCCCGCCGTGCGCGATTGTAAATGTAATATTTTGGAAATAAGGTCATCCCGTCTCGCCCAATCCACTGGAGCATACCTGCTTATCTCAGGCAACTGGAATCAGATTGCCAAGCTTGAAAGCACTCTGGACACTATCCAAAAACGACTGGACATCAAAATTCATACCTTACGGCCTGATCAAAAAGACAAGCCCAAAGAATGTCTTCCTTACTCATTAGAAACCATATCATTGGATCGCGACAACGTAACCGAATCCATTACCTCCTTTCTTTTTGATCGGGAGATAGACATTGAGGAAATAACCGGCAGCTGCTATCAGGCTCCGTATATCCAAACCTCAGTATTCTCAACAAAATTCGTGATCCTGATTCCACCGCAACTTCCCCTGTTGTCTCTACGCGAGGAGTTTCTGGATTTTTGCGACCGGTTGAATATAGATGCCATTCTTGAACCTATAAAACGTTAAGCTTAATAATGATAACTCTCGGCAAACCCGTACCCGATTTTGAAGCTTTATCTACCGGCGATAAAACGGTAAAACTAAGCGAATATCGAGGTAAATACCTTGTTATTTATTTCTACCCCAAAGACAACACCCCCGGTTGTATTCTGGAAGGCCAAAGTTTCCGCGATAATATCGACCGATTCACCGCACTCAATGCCGACATTGTCGGCGTCTCCCGCGATAGCGTCCGCGTTCATGAAGGCTTTAAATGCAAACAGGAATTTCCGTTCGACCTGCTTTCAGACCCGGATGAAAAACTATGCCAACTGTTTGACGTGATCAAAATGAAAAACATGTACGGCAAACAGGTTCGAGGCATCGAGCGCAGCACCTTTCTGATCAATCCTGAGGGGCAGCTGGTTCGCGAATGGCGCAAAGTAAAAGTTAAAGCCCATTGTGAAGAAGTCTTGCAAGCCTTAAATGAACTGAAAGGCGAGCAAGCATGAACATCCAATCATCCCCGGATAAAAAGCTGTTTGTATTGGATACCAACGTGCTAATGCACGATCCAAGCTCTATTTTCCGTTTCAAAGAACACGACCTTTTTATCCCGATGATTGTTCTGGAAGAACTCGATCATGCAAAAAAAGGTTTAACCGAATTGGCACGCAATGTCCGACAAGTCAGCCGGTTTCTGGACGAATTGATCCGCGATGCCGACCAGAAGACCATCAACGACGGCCTGCCTTTATCTAGCATACAACATGGGCCGAATACCGATACGTCTGATGGCGGCCGCTTATATTTCCAAACCAGTGCGATGACAGCACTACTGCCGGAAAGCATGCCCGGCAACCTTGCCGACAACTCCATACTGCGCATCGTCCTGGCGCTCACCAAGGAACTGCCCGATACCCACGTCATCCTGGTATCGAAAGACATCAACATGCGCATCAAGGCGGCAACCTTAGAATTATCTGCCGAAGACTACCATAACGACCAAACTCTGGATGACATAGACCTGTTGTACAGCGGCTCAATGGCGCTGGAAAAAGATTTCTGGTCTGCGCATGGTGCCAACATGGAATCCTGGCAGGAAAAAGATCGCACTTTCTACAAACTGGAAAGCCCACTGGTCAGTGAATGGTACCCCAACCAATATTTATACATAGACGACGAAACCAACTTCGAAGCTATCGTCAGGTCCTGCGACAAACAGGTTGCAGTATTGGAACTGGCCAAAGATTATCGCGCAAAACACAATAATGTCTGGGGCATAACGGCAAAAAATCGGGAACAGAACTTTGCCCTGAATGTGTTGATGGATCCTAACATCGATTTTGTGACCTTACTGGGTACGGCAGGTACGGGAAAAACCCTATTAACCCTAGCCGCCGGACTGACTTTAACCATGGAAAACAAAACCTACCAGGAAATCGTCATGACCCGCGAAACCGTTCCGGTCGGTGAAGACATTGGATTCCTGCCCGGTACCGAAGAAGAAAAAATGGCACCGTGGATGGGTGCGTTAATCGACAACCTCGAATTATTAAGCGGCAATGCCGAACAGGGCGAATGGGAACAAGGGGCAGCCGGCAACATCATCATGAACCGGATCAAAATCCGTTCGCTTAACTTTATGCGCGGAAGAACCTTCCTCAATCGCTACCTGATCATTGATGAAGCCCAAAACCTGACCTCAAAACAAATGAAAACCCTGATAACCCGCGCCGGGCCGGGTACAAAAATCATCTGCATCGGCAACCTGTCGCAAATAGACACGCCCTACTTAACAGCAACAACCTCCGGCTTAACCTATGTCGTAGACCGCTTTAAAGACTGGCCTCATGGCGCACATATCACTTTGCGGCGCGGAGAACGCTCACGCTTGGCCGATTATGCCTCAGACATTCTGTAATCGTTAACCATAACAACTCATCCTCTTTTTTAACTGCACAACCAATTCTTACAGCCCAAAGTCGGCTTTGGACTCCAGAAAGCGCACTATCGGAGTTCAAAACCGACTTTGAACATAGCAGCACCGAGTATTGAATAGCTTGAGTCGTTACAAAAAAACATTCTCCAGCACAACATATATTTATTAAAAACAACATGGCAAAGGCTAAAGTTAGCAACGAAGAACCGCTCGAAAAACAGCTATGGAAAGCTGCCGACAAACTGAGAAAAAACATCGATGCCGCCGAATACAAACACATCGTACAAGGCTTGATATTCCTGAAATATATTTCCGATTCGTTTGAAGAACACTTTGCCAAACTGCAAGCAGGCATAGGCGAATACGCAGGCGCAGACCCCGAAGACAAAGACGAATACAAAGCCGAGAACGTATTCTTCGTACCGGCGGAATCGCGCTGGTCGCATCTGCTGGCACAAGCCAAGCAACCGGATGTCGGCACCCACGTCGATACCGCCATGGACACCATCGAAAAGGAAAATCCCTCGCTCAAAGGCGTACTGCCCAAAGTCTATGCGCGCCAAAACCTCGACCCTACCTCATTGGGCGAACTGATTGACCTGATCGGCAATATCGCCCTCGGCGATGCCAAATCCCGTAGCGCCGACGTGCTAGGCCATGTGTTTGAATATTTCCTCGGCGAATTCGCCTTGGCAGAAGGCAAACAAGGCGGCCAGTTCTATACCCCGCGCAGCATTGTCGAATTACTGGTCAACATGCTGGAACCTTACAAAGGCCGAGTATTCGATCCCTGCTGCGGCTCCGGCGGCATGTTTGTGCAATCGGAAAAATTTGTCGAACAGCACCAAGGCCGCATAAACGACATTTCCATCTACGGACAAGAAAGCAACCAGACCACTTGGCGACTGGCGAAAATGAACCTCGCCATACGCGGCATCGACAGCTCGCAAGTCAAATGGAACAACGAAGGCTCGTTTCTTAACGACGCCCACAAAGACCTAAAGGCTGATTACATCATCGCCAACCCGCCATTTAACGTCAGCGACTGGAGCGGCAAACAACTGCGCAGCGATGGTCGCTGGCAATACGGCACACCGCCAACGGGCAATGCCAACTTCGCCTGGTTGCAACATTTTATTTATCACCTGTCACCCACCGGTATCGCCGGAGTGGTATTGGCCAAAGGCGCACTCACCTCAAAAACCTCCGGTGAAGGCGAAATCCGCAAAGCGCTGATTGCCGACGGCAACCTGATTGACTGCATTGTCAACCTGCCTGCCAAACTGTTTTTAAATACCCAAATTCCGGCCGGACTGTGGTTTATGAACCGCGCACGAAACAACGGACATCCGCGCAACAAAGAAATACTGTTTATCGATGCCCGCAACCTCGGCCACCTCATCAACCGCCGCACCCGCGAACTGTCGCCCGAAGATATTGCACAAATCGCAGGGACTTATCATGCCTGGCGCACCGGCGAAGACGAATACCAAGACATCAAAGGTTTCTGCGCTTCCTCGCCCATAGAGCGGGTCGCCGAACTGGACTACGTGCTCACACCGGGGCGTTACGTCGGCCTGCCCGATGAAGCGGACGACTTCAACTTCCCCGAACGATTTGCCGCATTAAAGGCGGAATTTGAAACACAATTGCTGGAAGAAGCGGCATTGAATCAAGCCATTGCCGAGAGTTTAGCCAGAGTGAAGCTATGAAGCACCCTACCCCGCCATTAGCAACCGACCTTGATGCCCTGTATGACGAGATCCGGCAACTGATCGAAACTGCCAAAGCTCATGTGCTCACTCAGGTCAATCAGGCTCTGGTGCTCACCTATTGGCAGATAGGCAAAACTATCAAAACCGAAGTGCTGCTTGATGATCGAGCCGAATATGGCAATGCTACGATCAAGCGACTGGCCAAAAAACTGGTAGCGGAATATGGCAATGGCTTTGGTCAACGCAACCTATTCCGTATGGCTAAGTTTTATCAGCAGTTTCCGAACTGCAAGATTTTGTCGACAGTGTCGGCACAATTGAGCTGGTCGCACTTTGTCGAACTGCTCAAACTCGATAACCCGATTAAACGCGAATTTTATATCGGCCTGTGCAGCAGCGGACGCTGGTCGGTACGCACCCTGCGCGAACGCATGGACAGCATGTTATTTGAACGCACTGCCATTTCCAAGCAGCCGGATACACTCATCCGTCAGGAGCTGGCACAACTGCAACAACAGTCCGCCGATGCCAACTCCGCGCTGTTTCTTAAAGCCCCCTATTTGCTCGACTTTCTCGACCTGAAAGACAACTTCACCGAAAAGGACCTGAAAAACGCCATCCTGATGGATCTGGAACCGGACAATATTCACATCGGCGAATACTGGCTGAAACTGCCGCCAAAAAAAGTGCTGCAAGCCAAGCTGCATAGGGCGATGCATGAAGCCAAAATGCGGCTGGAGTTTCAGTATGAAGGGGGTTGTGATGAGTGAATGGAAGGAATATGTTTTAGAAGATGTCATTGATAAGTTCATTGACTACAGAGGTAAGACACCAACTAAAACAACATTTGGAATACCGTTAGTAACAGCGAAAATTGTCAAAGCAGGAAAAATCTTAACTCCCAATGAATTTATCGCATCGGAAGATTATGATTCATGGATGACAAGAGGATTACCCGAAATTGATGACATAGTATTAACAACTGAAGCTCCATTGGGTGAAGTTGCGCTAATAAAAGATAAAAACGTCGCTCTTGCTCAACGAATTATCACCCTAAGAGGAAAGAAGGAGTACGTTTATAATCCTTTTTTAAAATTCTATTTCCAAAACAACATAGGTCAACACGAACTTCAATCCAGAGCATCTGGAACAACCGTTTTTGGAATTAAAGCTGCGGTATTAAAAAAACTACCGATAGAACTTCCTTCAGTTAAAGAACAAAAAGCCATCGCCGCCACGCTTAGCAGCCTGGACGACAAAATCGACCTACTGTACCGCCAAAACCTTACCCTCGAAGCTATGACCGAAACCCTGTTCCGGCAGTGGTTTGTGGAAAAGACGGGAAATTGGAAGGAAGGGACTTTAGGTGACGTTTTGGAGTTGATTTATGGGAAGGCGTTAAAAAATGAAGTTAGAACGGGAAGCGGTTATCCTGTCGTTGGTTCGAATGGAATAGTAGGTCATCATGCCGAGTATTTAGTAAAAGGCCCTGGAATTGTAATTGGCAGGAAGGGAACCCTCGGTAAAGTTAATTACTTGTTTAAGAGCTTTTTTCCCATCGATACAACTTACTACATTAAATCAAAGACCGACTCAGCTGGTCTACTCTATGAGTATTTTTTACTAAAAACGCTTAACTTTGAAAATTCAGACTCGGCTGTTCCTGGATTGAATCGAGATATCGCCTTGTCTGAAGAAATAAAAATACCTCCTACAAATATCGTAAAAGAATTTAATGAGTTTTGTGCTCATATTTTTTCAAAAATTGATATTAACTCTAAGCAGATTGAAACTCTCCAAAAACTCCGCGACAGCCTACTACCAAAGCTGATGAGCGGCGAAGTACGAGTGGAATATGATGAGACAACTGCTAAATAAAAATGCACTAATGCCACATCGGATGGCGTACGATTTAGACATCAATTTAATAAAAACAACAGGAAAATAGTTAATGGAAATCTATTGCGTCAGGGCGGAGTTTGGCACGTATACTCAAAATTTTCTCGATGGTGATTATGCCGCTATAGGTTGGTTGCCTGATAATGATTTGTCTGCGATTACCAGTCGCGACGACCTTTACCCTTTATATAGGGCCGCGCACCCTACTGATACCAGTAACGTGGTAATTGGACAACAAGTAGGCCAAATATCGCGTTTTTTACTTGATATTAAAGCGGGTGATTATGTCATCGTACCTGCGTCAAATACCGAATATATTTATTATGGGGTGGTGAAGGATGCTCCCTATTTCTACAATCGTGAGACTAATGGCTGCCCATATCCACACCGTATAAAAATAAAATGGCACAAAGAACCGATTCAGCGAAGTCAATTCTCAGTGCCTTTTCAAAACACAATTCGTTCCTCTCTTACGGTTTTTAAGATTAGCCATAAAATGAATTTTTTTACCACGATTGGTAAGCCGGATCTGGTTCCGACAAGCACCCAACAAATCGAATTAAATTATTACAACTCTGTTCTTAACCGTATCCTTGAATTGGATGATCAGGAATTTGAGGTGCTCATCACTCATATTCTAACCGCGCTCGGCTTTGAGGGTTCGGAACATAAAGGAAAGGTTGGCGATGGTGGCGTAGATGCAACGGGGGAGTTGAATGTGGCTAATATGGCAAAGATCAAACTGTTTGTTCAGGCTAAGCGTTACAAGCTTGGCGTGAATATAAATGCGAATGTAGTCAAGGCTTTACGCTCCAATATTCCATCCGGTGGGCAAGGCGCGTTTATCACCACTGCCGATTACCAGAAAAAAGCTAAAGAAATTGCTGTAGAACCGGGATTCCCAAGAATTGGTTTGGTTAATGGCGAGCAATTGGTCGATATTCTTGCTGAACACTGGGGTGACATCCCCATCGATTTTCGTGAAAAATTGGATCTGAAAGTTGGTCTGGTAGCGAATTAAAAATGACAAAACTCACCGAATCCGCCATAGAAAGTTTCGCCATCAAACTGTTTAAGCGGCTGGGTTACGATTACATTCACGCCCCTGACATAACTCCCGGTAGTGATAAAGCCGAACGTAACCGTTACGATGAGGTGTTGCTCACCGGTCGGCTGGAACGCGCCCTAAAACGCATCAACCCATCGATGCCAGCGACTGTATTGCAGACCGCGCTAAAAGAGCTGGAACGTATCCACTCCCCCGATCTGCTCGCCAATAACGAAGCTTTCCACCGTTTGCTTACCGAAGGGGTCAATGTCAGTTACCAACAACACGGTAACGAGCGCGGCGACTTAGTCTGGCTGGTGGATTTTAATCATCCCGAAAACAACGACTTCATGGTGGCCAATCAGTTTACGGTGATTGAAAACAACATCAACAAGCGCCCCGATCTGGTGTTGTTTGTGAACGGCATTCCGCTGGTGGTGATTGAGCTTAAAAATGCCGGCGATGAAAACGCCACCATCAAATCCGCCTATCAACAATTGGAAACGTACAAACACGCCATCCCCAGCCTGTTTACCTATAATGCCTTGCTGGTGATTTCCGATGGTTTGGAAGCCAAGACCGGCTCGCTGTCCGCCGGGTTAAGCCGCTTTATGGCGTGGAAAACGGCGGACGGTAAAATAGAAGCCTCCCACCTAGTCAGCCAGTTGGAAACCTTGATTAACGGCATGTTAAACAAGGCCACTCTGCTGGATTTAGTGCGCCATTTTGTGGTGTTTGAAAAATCGAAAAAAGAAGATCCGCAAACCGGCATCATCAGCATCTGCACCGTAAAAAAGATTGCCGCTTATCATCAGTATTATGCGGTGAATGCAGCGGTCGCATCTACGTTGCGGGCGGCAGACACGGCTATTGCCGAAACGCCGGAGAGCTACGGTGTCGCCACGGTCAGTTCTCAGCCGCGCGGCGACCGCAAGGCCGGCGTGGTGTGGCATACGCAAGGTTCGGGCAAGTCTCTTTCCATGGTGTTTTACACCGGCAAGGTGGTGCTGGCGCTGGATAACCCGACCATCCTGGTTATGACCGACCGCAATGATTTGGATGATCAATTGTTCGATACTTTTAGCTCCTGCAAACAATTATTGCGCCAAGAACCCAAGCAGGTAGAAGACCGTCAGCAATTAAAAGACCTGTTACGGGTGGCCTCCGGCGGGGTGATTTTTACCACCATCCAGAAGTTTCAGCCGGATGAGGGCAATGTCTATGAAGAGCTGTCCAACCGCCGCAATATTGTGGTGATTGCCGATGAAGCCCACCGCACCCAATACGGTTTTGCCGCAAAAACTGTGGATGAAAAAAGTCCAAGCGGTGAAGTGATCGGTAAAAAAGTGGTGTACGGCTTTGCCAAATACTTGCGCGATGCCTTGCCGCAAGCCACTTACCTGGGTTTTACCGGCACCCCTATCGAAAGCTCCGACACCAATACTCCCGCCGTGTTCGGCAATTATGTGGATGTTTACGACATCGCCCAGGCAGTAGAAGACGGCGCCACGGTGCGTATCTTTTATGAAAGCCGCTTGGCAAAAGTAGGCTTGAGCGCTGAAGGCAAAGAACTCATCAAGGCGCTGGACGACGAGCTGGATCAGGATGATCTGACCGAAACGCAAAAGGCCAAAGCCAAATGGACGCAGATGGAAGCGTTGATCGGCAGTGAACGACGAATCAAAAATATCGCTCAGGATATGGTCAAGCATTTCGAAGCCCGGCAGGAAGTGTTTGCAGGCAAGGCCATGATTGTCAGCATGTCGCGCCGTATTGCGGCTGACCTGTACCGGGAAATCATCACCCTAAAACCGGAGTGGCATTCCGACGATTTAACCAAAGGCGCGATCAAGGTGGTGATGACCGCCGCATCCAGCGACGGCCCCCAGCTGGCGAAACACCATACCACCAAGCAGCAACGCAAGATGTTGGCCGAGCGCATGAAGGATGACAGCGACGAACTGAAGCTGGTGATTGTGCGCGATATGTGGCTGACCGGTTTTGACGCACCCAGCATGCACACTTTGTACATCGACAAGCCGATGAAGGGCCATAACCTGATGCAGGCCATTGCGCGGGTGAACCGAGTACACAAAGACAAACCCGGCGGACTGGTGGTGGATTATCTTGGCATCGCCTCGGATTTAAAAGAGGCGCTATCGTTCTATTCCGATGCAGGCGGCAAGGGTGATCCGACTTTATTGCAGGAGCAGGCGGTCGCCTTGATGCTGGAAAAGATCGAGGTGGTGTCGGCTATGTATCACGACCTTATCTATGAAGATTATTTTGCAGCCGACACGGCGCAAAAACTGTCGCTGATTTTGGCTGCTGAAGAACATATTCTCGGGCTGGAAGACGGCAAAAAGCGTTACATCAATCAAGTCACCGCGCTATCGCAAGCTTTTGCTATCGCCATTCCCCATCAGCAGGCGATGGATGCCAAAGATGAAGTGGCCTTCTTCCAAGCTGTTAAAGCCAGACTCGCCAAGTTTGACAATAGCGGCAGCAGCAAAACCAATGAAGAGATCGAAACCACGATTCGGCAGGTAATCGATAAGGCTTTGGTATCCGAACAGGTGATCGATATTTTCGATGCGGCAGGCATTAAGAAACCGGATATTTCCATTTTATCCGATGAGTTTTTGGCTGAGCTGAAAGGCTATGAGCACAAGAATATAGCGCTGGAGGTGTTAAAAAAACTGCTCAACGACGAGTTGAAAGTGCGCGCCAAAAAGAACTTGGTGCAAAGCAAATCGTTAATGGAGATGCTGGAAAATGCGATCAAGAAATATCACAACAAAATCCTGACCGCCGCCGAGGTAATGGATGAGCTGATTGGAATCGGCAAGGATATTGTCGCCTCTGATGACGAAGCAAAAACGCTGGGTTTAACCGATTTCGAGTATGCGTTTTATAGCGCTGTTGCCAATAATGACAGCGCCAAAGAGTTGATGCAGCACGACCAATTGCGGGAGTTGGCAGTCGTTTTAACCCAAAGGGTACGCGAAAACGCTTCAATTGATTGGACGATCAAGGAAAACGTAAAAGCCAAGTTGAAGGTGATTGTTAAAAGAACGCTAAGGCAATTCGGCTATCCGCCCGATATGCAGTTATTGGCAACTGAAACCGTATTAAAACAGGCTGAAATGATTGCTAATGAATTGGCGATGGCGTAGCAGTTGATGAAATATTTTTCATG
>JADHTX010000278.1 GCA_016784875.1 Methylobacter sp. | reverse complement strand
AAATCCGCAGGCGTGACCGGGTGAAGTATAGCAAGGCGCTGAAACAGGCGCATAGCAAGCTATGAAACTGTTTCAGCAACGCGGCTATCGGCATAAAATCAGCCGCTAGCAATCCGCAACCGTGGACGGACGAAGTATAAGTCTTGATACTGCGCTAATTACGTATTTTCGACCATCCGGTCCATTCGCCATTGCGCCCGATGCCATGAACGTAATAACATCTGACTATCGATTGCATCGGGGGTTATCATCATGAGCACCAATACAGAGCAAGATTCAAGTCTCACCTTAATCAATGCGTTATTTGATTATCATGCCTGTAACATCATTGAAACCCATATTTCCTGGGTGCTGCTGATTGGCCGACATGCCTACAAAATCAAAAAGCCGGTTAACTTCGGTTTCCTGGATTTTTCCACGCTGGAAAAACGCCGCTTTTGCTGCGATGAAGAATTAAGACTGAACAAGCGTTTGGCTGCCGAACTGTATCTTGAGGTCGTACCGATAACCGGAACGCCGGATCGCCCACAAATTGGCGGCACCGGTGACGCCATCGAATACGCAGTCAAGATGACTCGCTTTCCTGCCGGTCAATTACTGAGCGAAATCGCAAAACGCAGACAACTAGATCTCAATCAAATCGATCAACTTAGCAACATTGTTGCCGACTTTCATCAGGAGATTGCACAAACCGATGAAAACTCACCTTATGGCGACAGCGCCAACATCAAACATTGGTTTGACGAAAATTTCGACCATATCAGGCCTTTGCTGGTCGATGACAGTCAAATCCAGCAACTGCAAACTATCGAAAAATGGGGCGACAGCGAATACCTTAAGCTGACCGAGTCGATGCAGCAACGCAAACAACAAGGCTATGTGCGCGAATGCCACGGCGACCTGCACTTAGGCAACATGACGCTGATCAACAGCAAGGTGACCTTATTCGATTGTATCGAATTCAATCCGCTGCTGCGCTGGATCGATATAATCAGTGAAGTAGCATTTTTGTTTATCGACCTGCTGCATTTTGGTTATCAACCTTATGCTTATCGCTTTCTTAATCGTTATCTGCAACACACCGGCGATTATCCGGGACTGCTATTGCTGCGTTATTATCTGGTTTACCGTGCGCTGGTGCGGGCTAAAGTCGCCTTATTACGCATGGCACAGCAACCCGGCAACAATGCCTTTGTTAACCAATCGCGTTGCGAATACGCGGCTTTTGCCGACCTGGCCGAGCAGTTTACCAAGCGCCCCCCAACCTTTCTGATTATCACCCACGGCTATTCGGGCTCGGGCAAGTCAACATTCGCCTGTCAACTTGCCGAACAACTCGGCGCATTCCAGATACGTTCCGACATAGAACGAAAACGACTGTTCGGTTACCGGCCAAAAGCAGAAACCGGCAGCGGTATAAACGATGGCCTTTACAGCCAGCAGGCCAGTGTAAAGACCTACCACCGTCTTAAGGAACTTGCTCAAGTCGTACTTGAGGCCGGGTTCCCGGTCATTATCGACGCGGCGTTTCTTAAAACCTCACAACGCGACCCATTCCGCCAGCTTGCAGCGGACTTCGGAGTGCCGTTTCATATTATTGCTTTTCAAGCGTCCGATCAGGAATTATGCCAACGCATTATGCAACGGCAAGACGATGCTTCGGAAGCAACCGTTGATGTACTGCATCAGCAACAGCAATCGATGCAATCGCTGTCTGACGAAGAACAATACAATGCAATAACGCTTGATACCGAAAGCGACAATGCGCTGGAAACCCTACTGGCTGGATTTAACCGTTATTTCCCTTAAATTAGCGGAACTTACTTATTCCATTTTTCCCGAGGGCGTATTACAGTTCACATTACACTGGTCTAAAACCCTGCCTTTAGGAGTTCAAAATGAATGAAGACACCTTAAACCTGGAAATCAGAAAATTTCTCAAAAATGTCGGCATAACCTCCCAACGCGAGATCGAACATGCAGTACTCAAAGCCGTTGAAACCGGCAAGCTGAACGGTTATGAGACCGTAGACATCAAAATGACGCTGGAATCACCTGCCATCGGCGTCAGCCATTGCATCAAGGGAAAAATAGCGCTTGAATAAGTCGCTTTTAAAATACTTTAATTTGACTTGGTTATTACATTAATTCGACATAGGTCGACGAGGATAAAAAACCATGAATAAGCACTTAAAGTTAGTTAGAGAATTTCATAATGCCTTTTCATTTCCACAAGCAGAATATGAAGCAAATGAACGATTATCCGACATGGATATTATTATGCGCCAAGCGTTACTCATGGATGAAGGCAGCGCAGTATTAAAGGCAATCAAAGCAGGAGACATGGTCGAAATATTAGCCGGGCTGGTTAATCTTGCCTATTGCGCACTGGGCGCTGTTGCCATGCAAGGCGGCGTGGTTACAGACCAACAGGTAACATGGCGACACGACGGCTTTGTGGTATCGGTCATGCGCGCCCTGTCCGACAAAATCCATGCCTGCACTTCCGGCAGCGCCGATGATTATTCGGCGGTTTATTGCTTATGCGTTCATTTAACCAGAAGCTTTATCAATGCGGATTTCGATAAAGCCTTCCAAATGATCCATGACAGCAACATATCCAAATCGGTTAAAGCACCCGATTTAAGCGAGTGTCTTTACGAATAGACACCCCCCTGCCAGCGTTCGAAATACTGGACAAGGTGATGCATTTTTTCTGTCATCTTAATTCAATTCTTAGTGCATTCAACATGATGAACCGAGTCCTGTTTAAAATAAACTTGACATGAATTATTGTGTTCATTTTCCGGATGGGCGGGATCGAGTAGGCCATCATACCGCCAGACTTCACCAAGACTACCCTCTTGCAACTTGGTAGGCTGATTGAACTGTTCTTTAATTTGAGCCTTGCTCATCCCAACCGTATCGGGTTGTAACAGGTCGGCATATTCGTTAAAGATTGATTTATCAATAGCATTTGCCATGTACGGCATCATGCTCAGAACCGAAATCAATACCACGGTATAGGTTATTTTGTTCATCAGTATTTACCTCTTAAGTTAATATTATTTAAAATAAGTTGTTATAAATATCTCGACCAAACCATTTTTGAATGTATATTTTTTTACTCATAGGTGTCAATAAGCGAAAATACTGATTTTCCATCAATCTATTTGGTCCCATAACCCCCTATTCCAACCACACTTTATACGTTTTACTGTCATCTTCAAAAATGAACAATTGCTGGGGAATAATGCCGTTGGCGCGGATTGATCGACTCAACTGTTTGAGGTCGATTGTTCCCGAACGGATAATGCGCTCCAATACATCTTCCGGAATCAGGCGCTCTAAATCCAGCACCGCTTCGGCGGGCATAGCGATCGAAACGCGCTGCTCGTCGCCTTCGCTGACACGCACGCAGAGCTTGTCGGCCTGCTGATCAAAGCTCAGCGACGTGCCTGTAATCTCTTGTGCAATGACAGGCAACTGATAAGCCATTGCCTGTTGAATAAGCTCCTTGCCAACCGCTTGTTGCAATAACGACCACCACGGCAGATGAATATCCAGTTGTTGCAATTGCTGGATAAGCCCCTGAAAAGCGCGCATCAGCAAAAATAGGTCGGAAGGCCCGGCTGACCGAAACCACCAGCGGTAATCGCCCAACAGATCGTTAAAGGCTGGGCCTAGCTGCCACTGCTCAGAATTAAACGGATGGTTTAATAAAAAAGGCTGGAATAATATCTGGCAAAGAGCAGGTAATGAGCCGCTAATGGGGCTAAGTTTTTTGCTGTCGAAACCCAGCGCGGCAAAACAATCCAGAGGTTTAATGGCGCTTCGCTCCCGACAGCCGACAATCAGTTTAAGCAATGCCATCCTGCGTTGTTCGGCAATGCTAATCGTGCAACCGTAGTCGAGCAAGGTCACCAGCGGTTGGTCGTATTGATCATGACTATAAAAAATATTGCCGGAATGCGGGTCGCCATGTACTTCACCGGCCACAAACAGGCTTTTAAACAGGGTCAGCATCAGCGTTTGACCAATCGCCCGCCTATCCCGTTCCGACCAGTCACTGGCCTTATCGATTAACACACCCTGCGCCCGGCTTTGCACCAGTACACGTTCGCTGCATAAATCCCTATAGACTTTGGGAACCCGCAATCCCGGGACTTGCACAGTCCTGCCGAAATAGTCCTGTCGCCGGGCTTCCGAACGGTAATCAAGCTCGCGGCGCATATTGTCGCGCAGGCTTTTTTTATAGGCATCCAGATCAAAGCCCCAGCGGTTAACCGGCCCAACCCCGGGCAGCAAGCCGACCAAGCGCAATTCGGAATCGACCGCTTCGGCAATATCGGGATAACGTATTTTGACCGCCACTTGGTCGCCGTTTTTTAGCTCGGCAAGATGCACTTGTCCTAAGGAGGCGGCTGCAATGGCCTGATCTATGGAGCGAAAAACAGCTTTAGGTTTTTTCCCAAGTTCTCTTTCCAGCAGCGGAATCAGGGCTTTTAACGGCAAAGGTTCTATGCCTTCGACCAGTTCTTGAAAGGGCGTGGAGCCATCGTTGCCGGCAAACAACTGACCGACTTTCATGCTAATGCCGCGTGCATCGGCAAATAACCCGGCAAGCGCCTGTTTGGCGAGTAAGCGTTCGGTCTCGTTTTGAGACCGTTGCAGTTTTTTTGCCGCCAGCCCGATGCGAAAAAATTGCAAACTACGTTTTACTGTTTTGAATAGGATCACGTTTATGAGTTTATCCGGTTACGTTGGGATAAGGTTAATCCCAGCGGCTATCTCTGACCTGTACTTTACCGTTTTCGATTCTAACCGGAAAACAGTCGATATTCTCATAAGCAGGCGGAGATTTTACTGCGCCGGTTTTCACGCAAAAACGAGCGCCGTGTCGGGGGCAGATAATCTCGTCGCCTTCCAATATGCCGCTGGCGATTTCCGCGCCGTCATGGGTACAGACATCTTCAATCGCATAAAATTGACCGTCAATTTTGAAG
>JADHTX010000277.1 GCA_016784875.1 Methylobacter sp. | reverse complement strand
GCATCAGCACATAGGCTTTGCAGCCTGCGGCTTGAAGCTTGCGCCCGAAAGCCAGCCATTGCTTTTCGGCCTGTCCTGAAGGCTCGTACAAACCAAGGTCGCTTAAGATTAACAGCGTTGTGTCCGGCTCCGGTATCCGCCAAGCTTGGCTCCGGGCCTGTAAGCCGAAACCGGTCAACACCGGGCCGCCGGGACGGTCTTCAAGCAGTTCCTGCGTTAGGCCGGTTTTGCCGCGCAGTTTTTCCAACTGGCTGAGCAATTGCACATAATCATGATTAAACAAACGCAAGCGTTGCGGCCGATCCATCAGTATGCGCAGTCCGGCTGTCCAGTTTTGCCGTTGCTGCTGGGGAATCCGTGTCGGTAGATTACCGTTGGCAATGGTTTTAACCAGCTTGGGCAGGTCGGGGCGTTTTTTTTGTTGCTGCTCGCTCAAAATGGCGCGTAACACTGGCCATAACCGTGACCAGGATACTAAAGGTTGTTGAGCTGTAGGTGTAGCTTCTTTGTTGCGGATAGGGGCGGTCAAGTCCAGCGCAGTGATGTCGTCCATCCATTTCGGCAGGGGAACGTCTTCATGTTCGGCTATAGCGGGGACTAGGTCGCTGGGGGTGATGGCGGCCAGCCTGCAAAAATGTTCAGGAGGTCGGTGGATTGGCGTTTCAAAGTCATGCGTTATAGATGCCGATACGGCTGACGGATCGACTTCAACATAATGAGTATATGAACGCGCAAACCGTGGTGGAGTGTGCCGATAACCAAAACAATCGGCAATCAGCCCCAGTTTATCGTCCTCCACTAGCGACAAATATTGCAGCAAATCGGCGCGGCTAACATCGGATTTCACGCCTCGCCGTCCTCGTCCTCGTCCTTGGTCATTTTTTGCTGCATGCCGGGGTATTTTTTCAGCGCAAAATCCTTGATTTGCGCCAATTTACGGAGTTGCTCCTGTTCAGTTTCTGCCAAGCGGGACAAAATACGCAACATGTCCAAATACTCCGCCTGTCCGGGCGGTTTTACCCCCAGTTCATCCGCTTTTAGCCTGTCCTGATAAAGCTGGCTTGCGGCTTCTTTTAACACGGCATCGGAGAATAGGCCGGAAAAATGCTGCTCGCCGCGTTCGGCCAAATAATCGGTCAGCGCCGCTTCGCTATCGGGCAATTCCAGGTTCAACACCAAACAACGGCGCACAAATGCGGCGGGCAATTGGCGGTCTTCGTTAGTGGTGATGACCACCAACGGACGGACGCACATAGGATTATCTTCCCGGTAACCGATGCTTTGATTCACCCAGGGAATACGAAAACGGGCATTGTCCAACGTTTCCAGCAAACTGTTAGGCAGGTCGGCATCGGCTTTGTCGATTTCATCCAGCAACAACACGACGCCTTTCGGCGTTTCATCCTGCCCATCTGAATTAGGGTGATATTGTTGATAACGGCTGTTAGCGTAGTAGCCTTTGGCGGTATTCCAGTCATACGCCCACCACAGTACGCCGGGGCTTAGGTATTTTTCCGGGTTGAGTTCGTCGTTAATTTCTTTCTGCGTATAAGCTTTGCCGATGGCGCTAAGCACCTGTGCCTGTCCCAGACGGCTGACCGCATCGAAGCGATACCACAAGTCCTGGATGTCGGTATGCGCATTGACCACTTCGGAGATAAACTGCCAGCCGCAAGCATGAGCCGCCGCCCGCGCCAACTGGCTTTTGCCGGTGCCGGGATCGCCCCTGACCAATAACGGACGCTCTGCGGCCCAGGCTGCCGCAATGGCATGGGCTACCCGTTCATCGAAAACATGAACGCTTTGTTTCCAGGTGCCTAAGGCCGGGAGGGTGTATTTATGGTTGGTTTTGATGGGGAGGATGGTCATTTATTGTCCTTTTAAGCCGTTAATTGCACGATAGAATTCGTCAATTGCGGTAGTTACGTCTTCTTCGGCTATTAAAAATAAACTGTCTGATTCTGTTATGCCGAACTGCACTACCGTCATGTCTTTTAAGCTTTTTAATAATTGATGATAGATATTTTCATCAAATTCTGAATTAATCTCCGATACATCAAAAGCAATATAGTAATGTTCGGGGGATTTAGGGTCGGCTCGACGGCTTTTTATGGCTGAATTTAATCGTTTTATTTCCTTTTCTTTTACTGCTCCGTCTGACTCCTTTTGGTCTTTCGGTAGTGGAAAAACCTTATTCCATATTTCAATCAGGATTTTCCGTACAGTTTCACCCTCATCATATTTAACCCATGATTTTTGATGAGAAATAAAATAGCGACCGGTAGGATCTGCATTGTCTTCATTTGGAAAGTCTGTTTTGCGGTTAAAGCCACGCGATAAGACAATTTCTACTCCCGCAAAGGTGTCGACACCCAATTTAAAAAACAGCGCGTTATTTTGACTGCAACGCTGCCAAACTTTCTGGATTGCATTGTCATCAATACTTGCCAATATTAACCAACCCAGTATTTGCTCAGCAACCTGTCTGACTAAATCAACTTTGTCTCCCACGTCAGATCGACGATTACCCGTAGCAAGAATACAATCAGTGGTTGCTTGAGATAAATAGTTGCAAATAGCCGCATCTACCGGGCAATTCAACAAACTTTCAGTAATCAAGGTAATAAGGTCTGGCGTTGCTACCCCATACTTGAAATACATGGACAATTGTTCATTAAGCCACTTTGCTTCAGGTCGCCGCAGCTCTGAACTAATCTTTTCATGCAGAAATTTTTTAAATTCCGCATCTAGTTTTAATTCGGTCAGCGGTCTTGTCGCAATGGGTATATCTGCTTGTTTTGCACTATCGCTAGATAGATTTATCAATGCCGCTGACGAGGAATTATCTACGCAATCCGACGCTTTTTGTTGCTGAATGAGTCTTGCAACTATGCGTATGCCTTTGGCAATATCGGTAAAAGCTTCGTCTTGATCATTCCATTTTTTTACAGGAAGCAAGTTCTTAGGCAAACCCTGTATTTTCATAAACGCCGCGCCATCGGTATCGCAATGTCGTAATAAAATTGGAATCACTACGGTTGTTTTTTCTTCATGCTTGCGCATGGCACATTGTATTTCCATATCATTACAATAATCAGAGTTCAAAAAATCAGGACTGACCAACAATAAAACAATATCCGCAGTTTCTAATTTTTCATCAATGGCTTGTTGCCATTCTGTACCTACTCCAATTTTTCTGTCATGCCAAGTATCGATAACCTTTTTCCGCTGCAATGGTTTTAAATGTTTTTCTAATTCTGCGCGTAAATCTTCGTCTTCATGCGAATAGGAAATAAATAATTTGACGGGATACTGAATGGGCCTGTCCAATTGAACGTGATCAGTCATATAACTCTCAGGCTTTTCCTGTGCATCAATCAAAAACCCCACGATTTTTTTAAAGGCTGGATGATTTTTCAAAAGATAAGAAATAGAAACTGCTCTTAATCGTTCATTGATGTCGTCTGGGCTATGCGTCAGCACAGCAATCAAGGTGTGGCCCCTAAACACGGGAGCACCGGAAATGCCTTTCCAACCTTCTTTTTGTTTTGCATCGCCTCTGGATTCCAGGTCAAGTACGTGACTACAGGTATCCGGCGGAAAAATATCGCCCATCGCCGACACTTTTTTTCGTTCGTCGCTATCCTTGCCTACTTGCGCATAGCCCATGCTTTTCCAGCTTTCCCGTTCAATGGGATGGCGCTCGGATAATATCAGCGGCGAAATATGGGCTTTAGGAGGAGCCATGCATCTGATCAAAGCAATATCGTAACCGTCAAAAAACTCGATGTTATCCTGAGCTGCCGTTACTGTATAAGGTTGTTGCCCATTCGCGGGGTCTGCTATATCGGGCCAGCTAATACTGATCGGCCGGTTGATATCCCGCCCCTCGAAATCCACCACATGACGCGCCGTTAATACCAAGTCTTTGCTAATCGGGTAAGCCGTGCCTATCGCATTTTTTCCGATGGTTTTTGGCACCAGGATTTTTGCAATCAGGGTGCTATCCATTATTCGTCATCCGATAACAAAACATTTTTGGTTTGTTTAGTCTTCGGGTCCATATCGACCGCCTGCAAACTCAATTTTATTTTATGCGTAGCGGACTTTTTATACTTGCCGCTTAACTCGCCATCCACGACCCAAAACTTGATCTTGCCGCCCGCCCCTGCTTCCTTTTCAATCACGGTTTGCAGCTCGACTTCCACGCTGTTGACATTAAAACGGATATTGTGCCCCTCGCCCCGGCTTTGCGCCTCGGCGAGGTTTTCTCTTAGGGTTTGTATCACTTCGGCTAACTCTAGCGGATTTTCAGTCATGATTGTTTCCTTTGAAATCGGGCATCGGTTTAGGAAATAAGAAAAAATAGAATGAATCGACCTTGTAGTTTAACAGCGAGACTCAGGTTACACCTCAGAATAAAATGCATTGTTTAATTTTACTGTCACCAAAGGCTCAGCCTTTAAGCATTGATGAATCATGAAATCATGATTGTATTTTAAAGTTTCACCTGATTATCAAAGATGCTTCAGCCAAACAAAAACAAACGCGTCATACCCGCCGGAAAGCGGGTATCTAGTACCATGGATGGTAACTTTACAAGGTATTTGTGCTCGATTTAAACACTATACCAAATCATACATTCACATCCATGTGACTGGATACTGGCATCTCTGCCTGTATGACGGTGCTAGCTGAAGCATCTTTATAAGCATTATCGAATGTAGTTAAAGCTGAGCCGAACGGCAATAAGAAAATGAATCAATGGACTATTGATTTGGCATGCATTTAAAAACAAATACGCAATAGGTTTTGATCCGGTTTTCAGCAAAAGAAGTTAACAGAGAGTTGTTTAATAAAAATCTATATGTATAATAGCGGGCTCGAAGTTGCATAAGCTTCAGGCGCGTAGCTCAGTTGGTTAGAGCACCACCTTGACATGGTGGGGGTCGGTGGTTCGAGTCCACTCGTGCCTACCAAACATTTAAAGCACTGCACCGCAGTGCTTTTTTTATT
>JADHTX010000012.1 GCA_016784875.1 Methylobacter sp. | reverse complement strand
ATGATAGCGAGTTGATTTTTGTCGATAGCAAGGCGCTGAAACAGGCGCATAGCAAGCTATGAAACTGTTTCAGCAACGCGGCTATCGGCATAAAATCAGCCGCTAGGAATCCGCAACCGTGGCCGGGCGAAGTATATCTCTTTTTCATGTTCAATCTGCCCCATCAATCCCGGCACATCAACGATCAACGCGACCTCGCCGTTGCCTAAGATAGTAAATCCTCCTATGCTATTTTCACCTTTGAACAGTTTGCCCAGAGGTTTGATTACGGTTTGGAACTCACCCATTAGTTTGTCTACAACCAATCCGGCTTTGTGTTCGCCATAGCGCACCACAACAACGTTTTCGCGCTGCCCCCCTTCACCCTGCACGTCAAAATGGTCACGCAAGCGTCGATACGGTAGCACTTCTCCGCGCAGGTTGAGGTATTGCCCATCCCCTTCGTCGCTGGCCCAAGCTTTTAATTCAATGCATTCAACCACCATATCCAGTGGGATAATGTAAGCAGCATTATCGACTCCCACCATGAAACCATTGATGATAGCCAGAGTCAGCGGTAGGCGAATGCGGACGGTGCTGCCTTGTCCTTCCGCGCTGTCCAGGTCGACGCTGCCGCGCAACGCTTGAATGTTGCGGCGCACCACGTCCATGCCGACGCCGCGTCCGGATAAGTTGCTGACGGTATCGGCAGTAGTAAATCCGGCTTCGAAGATCAGATTGTAGATTTCTTTGTCAGTCAGGTTTGCCTCCTCGGCGATTAGTCCGCGTTCGATGGCCTTATTCAGTATTTTTTCTTTATTCAAGCCTCCGCCATCGTCGCTGACTTCGATAACGATGCTACCGGCGTCATGATAGGCGTTGAGTTGGAGAGTGCCTTTGGCAGGTTTGCCGCGGGCAATGCGCTGTTCAGCCGACTCTATGCCATGATCCATGGAGTTGCGCACTAGATGGGTGAGCGGATCGCCTATTTTTTCCACAACGGTTTTGTCTAGCTCGGTTTCTGCACCGGTGATAACCAAGTCGATGTCTTTGCCCAGTTCTTTGCTGACGTCTCGCACCACGCGATGGAAACGGTTGAAGGTTCCTCCGATTTGTACCATGCGTAGCGCCAGTGCCGAATCGCGGACTTCTTCGACCAATCGCGATAATGTCGCAGTGGATTCAATAAGATCGGTCATTTTGGCTCGTCTGGCAATTAAGTTGGTGCCTGCGCCGGCAATAATGAGTTCACCTACCAGATTAATTAATTCGTCGAGTTTTACTGCATCGACGCGAATCAGGTTGGCTTCGCTTTTTTTGTTTTCTTTAACCTGTTTTTGTTTTTCCAGAGCCGCTTCTACCACTGGCGGACTGACTAGCTGTTGTTCGATCAGAACTTCACCGATAAGGCGCTGTGTATCCTCGCCCTGTTTTGCTTGAACGCGCAAAATATTTTCCAGTTCTTCAGGTGTTAAAGTGCCGCACTTGATCAGGATTTCACCCAGTCGCATTTCCTCCTCAGGCAATTCATTAATAAAGAGTTGATATTCGGAGACCTTGCTGTGTGGCGGCAGTATATGAATTAAACAATCGCTACGCACAAAATCGAAGATGTTTTCAATGGCAAGTTTATCGGCATCTGTGTTAAAGCTGATTTCAAACCCCAAATAGCATGATTCGGGATCCATGTCTTGGCTGGCTGGAATAGAATCAATAATAGTTACCAGCTCCACGATGGTGCCCAAAGAAGACATATAGCGCAGAAACGAAAAGGGATCCATGCCATTCCTGAAAACTTCAGGTCCAAAGCGTAACGATATGTGCCAATGATCGGTTCCAACCACATCGCTTTCTTCCCGCTCCAACTTGGACTGATGAACTGCGGGTATTTCGCTCGTAGTGCCGGATTGTTGCACCACTGCATCGCTTAAATAAGCTTCCAACTGTGCTATTAACTTGCTACCCCGACTGTCTATTTCACTAATGGGTTGACTGTCTTCGGCAACTAGATTGATTAATTCGCATAAATAGTCGTGCACTTCGATAAACAATGCTGCTAATCCCGAACTCATGACTATATCGCCACTACGCACTCGATCCAGCACACTTTCCGCAGCATGGGTAAATACCACGATATGGGTAATACCAAACAAACCTGCCGAGCCTTTAATGGTATGCGCAGCTCGAAAAATAGCATTGATCACTTCGGGATCTTCAGCGCACTGCTCCACAATCAACAGAGCTTCTTCCATTTGTTCGAGCAGTTCCCTGCATTCAACAACAAACGTTTGTAAATATTCGCCTGGAATCATAACGATTTACCTTCATCTGTAGACTTGCGAACAATCAGCAGCGGATCGCCGAAAAAGCCGACTAAACCAGACAAATCCAGAAGTTCCACCACCACCGGACTATGTCCGGTAATTTTCAAAAATTTGCCTAAAATCGTTGCCTCCTGTTTTATCATCACCAGCAATTGCAATCCGGCAGCATCGAACTCTCCGACGCCGGACAGATCCAGCTCCAGTTCTTCACTGGTCGACAGTCCCTTCAGTAATTTATCCTTCCATTCCAACACGGTATAAATGGCCAATTCACCTTCTATGACAAAGCGACTGTTTTGCTGATGGCTAGTTTTTTTGTTTGTCATACGTTGCTCCCGTCGTTTATGCCTGAATTAGCTGCGAAACCGCAGCCAGCAGTTGCGGAGGCTGAAAAGGCTTGACTATCCAGGCTTTTACGCCAACCGCTTTGCCTTCATTCATTTTCTCTGCCTGGGTTTCGGTGGTCAGCATAATAACCGGAGTAAACCTGTAAGACGGTATTTGCTTGGACGCCTTAACAAATGCGAGTCCGTCCATTTTGGGCATATTCACATCGCTAATGATCAGGTGTATTTTCCTGCCATCCAATTTGGTCAAAGCATCCTGCCCGTCAATAGCCAAAATCACCTGATATCCCTCCCGTGTCAGGGTGCTGCTCATTACCTGCCTGACCGAAGCCGAGTCTTCTACAAACAGTATTATTTTTGCCATATCTACTTCCTCAAAAGAAGGTAATGTTGGATTGTTTGGTCATGATCGCTTTCTTCGCGCCATCGTGTGCCGCAAGCTGTTCCTCCATGGTGTAAGTCGTGCTCAGCTCCTTCAACCACTGCTCCACATCTAACGAACGGGATAATCCTTCAATGGTTTGTTCATTTTTAAGCGCATTCAAATGCTGCTCGAGTTTGTTCAAATCACTGCCAACCAGCGTTAAAATCTGACTAACCCTATCCTGAAATTGTAAGTCCACAAAAACATCGGATATTTCATGATTGATGGCCTTGTTTTCTGTACGCAACAGCTCCTCAGAGTCAACCAATCCAGCCGCCGCTTGGCTGAAGTGTTTTAACACCACAGCGATAATCTGCTCCGCGTTATCCAATGTTGCTTTGTCTTGTCTGGCAAATCTACGCGAAACTTTTAAGGTGTCTTCAATCGCCTCGTTGACCGACTCGATGGTTTCGGTAATTTTCCTGCCGACATCACCTGACGAGCGCGACAATTTTCTTACTTCTTCTGCAACGACTGAAAAGCCGCGCCCGGCATCTCCTGCTCGCGCCGACTGAATCGCTGCATTCAGCGCCAACAGGTTAGTCTGGCTGGCAATACTGCTGACTTCCGATGCCATTTTGCTGAGTTTCTCGGTAAAACAAGATAAATCTTCAATTGAACGGAACAGCTGTACCTTGTCTTCCAGCGAAGTACCCAGCGCTTTGGTTATGGCGCTTAACTCCAGCTGGCTATCCTTCAGAAGCTCAACAATTCCGCCCTGTGAGTTTTTATCGCCCTCTACGGTATTTTGAGACCTAGTAACTGCCGCATCGAGACGTTGCGACAAGGCATCGAAACGTTGCGCTAAATCAGCTATGGACTCTTCTGTATGCACCCTGGCCATCTCGACCTGATTCGACCAGATAGGCAATATTCTTTGACATAACGAATCCAACCCGACAATGCCTTGCTCTTGCTTTGCACTGACGGCATATTGTTCATCAAGATGGCTGACCAAGGCGTTGATACGTTGTGATAAATCTGCAATCAGTGCCTCTATAGGAAGTCGCTCGGCTCCGACTCGCCCCGTTATTTCCTCGCCCTGCCCGACAAGGCGTTTTGATAACGTGCCGAAGCGGTTTGCTAAATCAGTCAATAATATGCCAATACGCTGCCGATCCGACTCAACTTGCTTAACGCAGTCTTGTAAAACTTTATTGTTGTGTTCATCCAGCAACGCTTGAATTTTTTCTTCATTCTCCTGGTTCAACCTTTCAAGCAGACGCTGCTCAATAGATTGCAATGACAACCGATAACGGTTCCTGCTCCGGAAATGCAAACCGACAATTGTGATGATAAAACCGACTGCCATTATCAGTTGACTCATCACAAAACACCCGCAAAATCTAATGCGTTAAGCACGCCGCCTATTATTTTTGATGGAGCTCCTGGCCAATAATCATTTTGATAAAATTTCACCAACTTTTTCATGTTGAAATTACCTCAGTGATCTTTGATTTACAAGCAATCGCCGCGACTCTCCGCCATGAAGAACTTGAATGAGAGGCTAGTGTTTTTTAGCAGCCGAAGCGCTTTAATCGATTTAATCTATATTATCGATATGCGCGAATTTATTTATTTTAGGGGAATTTTAGCGTTTCTTTTTAATCGCCTAAAGATACTAGTTCTTATACTTAGCTGCTGCAAGCGATTTAATCGAATTTCTCCAACTTATCGCTATCGGCGAATATATCTATTTCAGAGAGCACTTTAACGTTTCTTTTTAATCCCATAAAATTACGAGGGAATTAGAATAGAAAAACAGGGAAGGCGGCTAATGAAAAGACTAAAAAGACTTGGCTACGCTCTGCAATTGCTGCCGAACTGATTGCCCATGAGCCGGTCGAAATCTAATTCAGTAACGAACTAATAACTGCTTCCAGCTGCTCTTTGGAAAACTCGCCCGGATGCCGATGGATGATTTTCCCCTGGCGATCGACAACTAGAGTATAGGGAACTGCATCGATAGTATTGCCCAGTTGATGAGCCAAGGCGATGCTATTGTCGCCGCCCAATAACATCGGATAATTAACTTCGACTGTCGTGAGATACTCGATGACCGGTTCTTTATCTTCCAAAGCGATACCGATAAATTGCAAGCCCTGGGATTTATAGCGTTCCTGCAACGCAATAAAGTCGGGAATTTCTTTGCGGCAAGGCGGGCACCAAGTTGCCCAGAAGTTAATCACCAATACCCTGCCCTGCCATTCGGAAATATTATGTTGCTGGCCGAACAGATCGAGCAGGTTGAACTCGGGCAAAACGCTGGATTCGGATTTTTCCGTGGGTGAAAAATAATGTCGTGCAGTTATGCCGAAAACCAGAGCAATCATCGCAACAATAATAATCAAGCTAATTTGTTTCATAACTTGGAACGCTGCAACGACTTGATAAAAGTTTCGGCATCCTGATAACCGATGACTCGGTGGGCGGTTTTTTCCTGACGGTCTAAACCGAAAAACAAAATGGCCGGAGGACCGATCAGGTTGAACCTCGCCAGCAGGGCTTTATCGTCATCGGTGTTATTGGTCAAATCAACTTGCAGCAATGCATAGCCTTTGAGCGCCCGTTTAACTTGTGGATCGGCAAAGGTATACGCCTCCATTTCCTTGCATGAAATACACCAGTCGGCGTAAAAATCCAGCATCACCGGTTGATGGTTGGCGGCGGCCTGATTGATTCGACTTTCCAGTGCCGCCGAGGCCACCCGTTCAAAAACAATACCCGGTTCTGCGGCTTGTGCAGTGCTCACCCCAAGCCCTTGCAGCGGCTTTAACGGATTGCTGTTACCCAGGCTAAAGCCAATCAACAATAGCAGACCGTAAGCCAGCATCATCAGACCTAAACCTTTCCACAACTTGCGCCAACCTGAACTGTCTTCGGGTAACGGATCGACGGCGCTGAGATAGATGGCCGGAAAGATAAGCAATATCGCCCAAAGCATCATGATTACGTTGCCCGGCAAAATACGACTCAGCATCCACACCGCGACCGCCAGCATGATCACGCCGAATACCGCTTTGGTAGAATTGAGCCAGTTCCCCGCCTTAGGTAATAGTTTACCGGCGGATGCCCCCAGCAACAGTAAGGGTACGCCCATGCCTAAGCCTAAGAAAAATAAGGCGCTGCCGCCTAGCACCGCATCTCCGGTCTGACCGATATAAATCAGAGCACCTGCCAACGGTGCGGCAACACAAGGACCGACGATCAGCGAGGACAGTGCGCCCATGATGGCGGCGCCCAACAAGGAACCGTCGCGATGTATTTCGCTGGAGTTGTGTAGTTTGACCTGTAACGATTTGGGCAGTTCCAAATGATAAAAGCCGAACATGGACAGAGACAGCGCCACAAAAACGGCACTGAACAGGCCGATTATCCAAGGCTGCTGAAAAGTGGTTTGCAGATTGCTGCCGAACAACGCCGCCAGTACGCCGAACACCGTGTAGGTCAGCGCCGAAGCAAGCACATAACTGAGTGATAGCAAAAAGGCTCGGCCGGTTGTAATCCGGTTGCCGTGCCCGACGATAATACCCGATAAAATCGGAATCATCGGAAAGATACACGGGGTCAGCGATAGCAGTAAACCGAAGCCGAAAAAGCTAAGCAATGTTATCGGAAAACTATCCTTGTGTAAGGATTGTACGATTTGATCCTGTTCGGAAAGCTCCGGCTCGACAGCTTCTTTTACCTCTGGCTGTAGCGCAACGGGTAAAGCCAAGTCGATGTTCTTGCTCATCGGCGGATAGCAAACGCCACGATCGGCGCAGCCTTGATATTTAGCCTGTAGCGTAATAGGTTGCGCCGATGTACCGGAACGGATAAGCGGAAGATCGAAGTCCAGTTCGTTATGAAAAGTTTCAACCAAACCGAAGGCTTCATCCTGTTTTGGCGCGCCTCTAGGGATGTCGTAATTACCCAGTTTTACGCCATCGGCGTTTAGCAATTCAAGCTGGATTTTTTCCCGATACAGATAATAGCCCTCTGCAATATGCCAGTTAATATGCAGGGTATGCTCGTCTTTAACCGATGCAAAAAACTCGAAAGCACGATCCGGGGGCAGTAATTCATCCTCAAACAAATTCAGCTTTAAGCTTTGGTTGCCTTTTAGCAATTGCTTGACCGGATCGACTTTTGCATTTGCCGCAGGCTCGGGCAATTTCAGGTCGAACGTAGTTTTCTGCGGCGGATAGCAAATGCCCCGGTCGGCGCAGCCTTGATATTGCACCGACAGTTGCAGGGACGATGCGCCATTTTCAACGGTTAAGGCAAGCGGTACGTTCAGGATGTTACGGTAAATAACCACATCGCCGAAATTTTCGTCATGGTGAGTTTGACCAGCCGGAAAACCGGGATCGCCTAAGCGGATCTGCTGGTTTTTTGACTCAAAACGCATTTTATTGCGGTAAAGATAATAGCCTTCGGCGATGTCCCAGGAAATTTCAACCCGGTCGGCAGCAACTACTTTAGCAGAAACCTTGAAGGCCTGATTCGGCGGCAGGAATTCGTCAGCGTTCAGCGCAAAGGCGGCTTGACTGACAATTGACAGGAAGCAAAGAAAAATTATTTTTTTGAAGTATGGCATGAATCTATCCAATGCAGATATTCAGGTAAGCCGCGCTCAATAGGCACGGCAATTATTTCAGGTAAATCGTAAGGATGATGATTGCGCAAAGTCGTTTCAATGGCCCGATAATAGTCTTTATGGGCTTTAATCAGCAACAGACACTCTTCCGCAGTTTCAACTTGCCCCTTCCATTTATACAGGGAAGTAATGCCGGGCAAGATGTTCGCGCAGGCGGCAATATTGCCTTCAACCAGCAGCCGAGCTAATTTTTCAGCCTCGTCTTTATCCGGGCAAGTGCAGAAGATCATTAGATGGTTAACAGGCATATTACAAGTCATTAAAAACGGACAGATCAGATATTATCCTAGAATTTAACCGGAATTGCCCTTATATTGTAACGACGATGATTTCAACAAGAGTACTTTAGATGAAAAATTTTCAAACACTATTTCTGGTCGTGCTGATTATTCCATTTGCAGAAATTTATTTATTGCTACAAATAGGCGGAATTGTTGGCGCATTTCCGACCGTTTTACTAGTGGTTTTTACCGCCGTTCTGGGAGCTTGGCTATTGAGGCAACAAGGCTTTGCCACATTTCAGCGGTTTCAGGAAAATTTGGCGCAAGGCGTAATTCCCGCTTATGAAATGGTCGAAGGCCCAATTATTCTCGTAGGCGGGGCATTATTGTTAACACCGGGTTTTATTACCGACCTGATCGGTTTTGCCTGTTTAATTCCGCAGTCACGCAAAAAAATCGCCCAATACGTGATTGAAAATTATTTGGTTCAGGCTGGGTCACATTTTCAGCAAGAACAAGCCGCTGAAAATAACGTGCTGGAAGGTGAGTTTCGTAAAGAAGAGTAAACAGTAAAAAGGCACGAGACAAAATGGAAATTTAGTATCGTGCCCTTATAACTTAATCCTGCGTTTCGCAGGTATTTTTGTTCAGTCCCGAATAGACAGGGCACCAGCCTGAATAACCGGTTGCAACTAGAACCAGACCCACTAATAATAAAAGAACTTCACCGCCTGGGACGAAAAGCGAAATAGCCAAAAGTGCAGACCCTGCATATAAACGGTATTTTTTTTCCTTCTCACCGACATTGTGTTCAAATTTAAGCATACGTTTAAAATCAAAATTCATCTTAAAATCCTCTGTGTCTAGTTATTATTATCATTAACAAAGCAACGGTTCAGTTTGTCATTATCGAACCAATGCAATATACACAGCTCCATAAAATGTGCAAGCGAAAAAACCAATGGATGTTACCTCAATAATAGACCCTCTTAATGACGCACAGCGTCAGGCAGTTACCGCGCCGTCTCAAGCCATGCTGGTTTTGGCCGGCGCCGGCAGCGGAAAAACCCGTGTTTTAGTGCATCGCATTGCCTGGAAAATTCAGGTGGAAGGCGTGTCTGCACATAGTATTTTAGCCGTCACCTTTACCAACAAAGCGGCTAAGGAAATGCGCAGCCGTGTTGAAGATTTGCTGAAACTATCCGCGCAATCCATGTGGATAGGTACTTTCCACGGCATCGCTCACCGCTTGTTAAGACGTCATGCCAAGCAGGCAAAATTGCCGGAAACATTTCAAGTCATGGATTCCGGCGATCAGTTGCGGCTTATCAAACGCCTGTTGGCTACGCTGAACCTTGACGCCGACAAGTGGCCGCCGCGCCAAGCGCAATGGTATATCAACGCCCAAAAAGACGAGGGTATCAGAGCTAAGCATATGATCGAAACCGGCGACCTTTATCAGCGGCAAATGCTGATTATCTATAAAGCTTATGAAGAATTGTGCGACCGCTCAGGCCTAGTGGATTTTGCCGAGTTGCTGCTGCGGGCGCATGAACTATTGCGCGACAATCCCGATGTGCTGGATTTTTACCAGCAGCGTTTCAAGCAGGTTCATGTCGACGAATTTCAGGACACCAACACCATACAATACGCATGGCTCCGGCTGTTGACCGACGGCAAAGACAACATCTTCGTGGTGGGCGACGATGATCAGTCCATTTACGGCTGGCGAGGTGCAAAAATCGAAAATATCTACAGCTTTCAAAAGCATTACCCCAATCATCAAGTCATCAAGCTGGAACAAAATTACCGATCGACCGGCAATATCCTCAAAGCCGCGAATAAAGTCATCAGCGCCAATGATGGCAGAATGGGCAAAGAGCTGTGGACCGATGCCGGTGACGGCGATTTGATTTCCCTGTACGCCGCATTTAACGAGCAAGATGAAGCTCATTTTGTGGTCGAACGGATCAGGGCTTGGGTGAACGAGGGCGGTCTGCGCAAAGATATTGCAATCCTGTATAGATCCAATGCCCAATCCCGCCAGTTTGAAGAACGCTTGATGACGACCAACACGCCGTACCGGGTTTACGGCGGCTTGCGCTTTTTCGAGCGAGCGGAAATCAAAAACGCACTGGCTTATTTGCGACTGATGTCCAACCGCAATGACGATGCATCGTTCGAACGGGTAATTAACACCCCGACGCGCGGTATCGGCGCCAAAACTATCGACGATATTCGGGCTATTGCCAGAGACCAGAGCCTTTCCTTATGGGCGGCGGCGATCATGCTGATTAATCAGCGCACCCTATCGGCACGGGCAACCAATGCGTTAATCGGCTTTTTGGAGTTGATCAAGAAATTTGATACAGAGGCCAAAGGTCTGGAGCTATTTGAAAAGGTCAAACTGGTGGTCAAAAAAAGCGGCCTGATCGAGCTGTATCAAAAAGACAAAGTCGACAAAGGCGAAGAAAAAATCGAGAATCTGGAAGAGTTAGTCAATGCGGCCCGGCTTTTCGATGCGAACAGCATCGGCGATATTGCCATGGATGGTAAGTATGCCGCAGCTCAGCAGGGAGCTGATGTAGCGCTGGAAGATGAAGAAAATCTGGGGGAGCTGGACATGTTCCTTGCCCATGCCACGCTGGAATCCGGCGAACTGCAAGGCGACGACTTCGACGATTGCGTCCAGCTGATGACCCTGCATTCCGCCAAAGGCCTGGAATTTAAGCAAGTGTTTTTAGTTGGCATGGAAGAAGGCTTATTTCCCTCGCAACAGTCCGTCGATGATGTCGGGAGACTGGAAGAAGAGCGCCGACTTTGCTATGTCGGCATTACCCGCGCCATGCAACAACTGTATCTAACCTATGCCGAATCCCGGCGTTTATACGGGCGGGAAACCTATCCCAGACCGTCACGCTTTCTGCGCGAGATTCCGGCGGAACATCTACAGGAAGTCAGAATGCGCGCCGCCGTGAGTCGGCCGGTAACTCCGGTAAAACCGAAAGCACAGGCGTTGCAAATAGCGGGAAAATATAAACTGGGGCAACGCGTCAGTCATGTCAAATTCGGCGAAGGCGTAGTGTTGCAGATGGAGGGTAGCGGCGCGCAGGAACGGGTGCAGATCAACTTCAAGCAAGCAGGTGTCAAATGGCTGATATTGTCCTATGCGCAATTGGATGTGTTGTAGAAAGTAGTGAATTCATGACTCCCCTAAAAATCAATCCATACACTTTCAGATAAATAATCTCCAAATCTTGTGCAAAACAAGCCTGATATTAAACGCCTTTAATGCTCAGGACTGGAAATTTAATTTCTGAAAGTCTTATAATTCATAACAATTAAGCCATCAGCTCAAAGGCGATGCCCTCAACGCGTTAAAGCCATGGTTTTAACATAAACGACGTTACATCAGGAAGATGTTGTTGCGCGATTGGAACCTTTGTAAAAGCTGTAGATTGCTTTGAATTGCACAACGGAAGGAATTCGTCCGATTGCTTAAACCAGAAAAGTGCAAGAGTAGCCTATTGCATCAACACTCTTTATAATAGTCGACAGACTGCATTGGGCAGCGGATATTTCCCGCAACCGCAATGACTTTCGGCATGATCACCTCAACCTAACAGATTGAAACAGGAACCCTTAATGTCACAGAAAATTTCAGATATAGTAAAACCCGGTGTTGTCACTGGCGATGACGTGCAAAAAATCTTTGCGATTTGCAAAGAAAACAAATTCGCATTACCTGCGGTCAATGTCATCAACACGGATTCGATTAACGCAGCATTAGAAGCCGCTGCGAAAGTGAAATCGGCTATTGTTATCCAATTTTCCAACGGCGGCGCGGCATTTGTTGCCGGTAAAGGCCTTAAAGCGGAAGGCCAACAAGCGGCTGTTTTGGGTGCTATCTCCGGCGCTAAGCACGTACATACTATGGCTGAAGCATACGGCGTACCGGTCATTTTGCATACCGACCACGCGGCTAAAAAATTGCTGCCTTGGATCGACGGATTATTAGATGCAGGCGAAAAACATTTCGCAGCAACCGGCAAGCCTTTATTCAGCTCGCACATGCTGGATTTGTCTGAGGAAAGCTTGCAAGAAAACATCGAGATTTGCGGCCAATACCTGACACGCATGTCAAAAATGGGTATGACCCTGGAAATTGAATTAGGCTGCACCGGCGGTGAAGAAGACGGCGTCGATAACAGCGATATGGATCATTCCATGCTGTACACTCAGCCTGAAGATGTGGCTTACGCCTATGACGAGTTAAGCAAAATAAGCCATCGCTTCACAATTGCCGCTTCTTTCGGCAACGTACACGGTGTTTATAAACCGGGTAACGTCAAATTGACGCCTAGCATTTTGGCAAACTCACAAAAATACGTTTCTGAAAAATTCGGTGTTCCAAGCAACACTCTGAATTTTGTATTTCACGGCGGTTCAGGCTCAACACCTGAAGAGATCAAGGAATCAATCAGCTACGGCGTGATTAAAATGAACATCGATACCGACACCCAATGGGCAACTTGGGAAGGCATCATGAACTACTACAAACAAAACGAAGGTTATTTGCAAGGCCAAATCGGCAACCCGGACGGTGACGACAAGCCTAACAAAAAATACTACGATCCGCGCGTCTGGCAACGTGCCGGTGAAGTCGGCATGGCAACTCGTTTGGAACAAGCTTTTCAGGAATTGAACGCAGTTAACACGCTATAAACTGATCAATTGACTAAGAGGCCGGTGCATCTAAGCACCGGCCTTTTTTTTGTCTCGACCGGGGCCGTTCAAAACATCGAAAATAAAATAATCCGTCAGCTGCAATAACACCTTGCTAAAATGCAGTCGGCATAGAGCAGTTCGATAGAGAACAACATATGACGAATAACCTACTAATATAGTAAACTATATCAATCTCACATGACGGTTTAATACCATGACGGCAACAGACAATGTAAACCCGCACGAAATTCATAAGTTCGGCTCGATGGCAGAACGCTGGTGGGACGCTCAAGGTGAATTCAAAACCCTGCACGATATTAATCCGCTACGACTTCAGTTTATTCAACGTTATGCAGATATTCCCGGTAAGCGCATCGTCGATGTCGGTTGCGGCGGCGGCATTTTAACTGAAGGCTTAGCGAAGCACGGCGCTGATGTGTTGGGCATTGATCTAAGCGAAGACCTGATCGACATCGCCGATCTGCACGGACTTGAATCCGGTGTGACTGCGCATTATCAAAAAATCAGCGCTGAAAACCTAGCCGAACAACAGCCGGAAAACTTCGATCATGTCACCTGCATGGAAATGCTCGAACATGTACCTGATCCCGGATCAATCATCTCCGCTTGTGCCAGAATGGTTAAGCCCGGCGGCATGGTGTTTTTTTCGACGCTCAATCGCAAACCGAAAGCCTATTTGTTGGCTATTTTTGCTGCGGAATACGTCTTGCGAATGCTGCCCAAAGGCACTCATGATTTCAAAACCTTTATCAAGCCTTCGGAGTTATGTCAGACGACACGGGCGGCAGGTCTTGAATTACAAGGCATGGTAGGGATTGAATACAACCCGTTCAGCAAGCAGTTCAGCTTGGGCAAAGACATTGACGTCAATTATATTGCCGCTTTTAAGCGTCCCGAGTAAAAAATGACTGCCGACTTCAAATTATCCTGCGTACTATTCGACCTTGACGGTACGCTGGTCGATACAGCGCCGGATTTGATTTCATGTTTGAACCGGGCGCTAAATTTGCACGGATTTGATGCGGCTAGTACAAACATCATCAAGCCGTTTATTTCTTACGGTGCTGCGGCCATGATCAACGCGAGCCAACCTAGGCTTGATGATGGGATGAAGTCCGATATTTTGGATACCATGCTCACTCACTACCAGAACAATATTGCCGAGCATACGGTTTTTTTCTCCGGCATGGCCGATACGCTGGCTGCAATTGAAGCACAAGGACTTAAATGGGGAGTGGTTACCAATAAACGCGAACGTTTTACCAATCCGCTGATGGATGCTTTAAAGCTGACCAAGCGTGCCGCCTGCATAGTCAGCGGCGATACCACCGCCAATCCCAAGCCGCATCCTGAACCGATGCTGCTAGCCTGCAAACAGGCGGATGTCGACCCGAAGGAGTGCGTCTATATCGGCGATGCCTTACATGACATTACTGCCGGTAAAAATGCGCAAATGAAAACACTGGCCGCAGTTTACGGCTACATTAACCCCGGCGATACCCCGGAAAACTGGGGCGCTGATGCGTTAATCGAGTCTCCCGATCAAATCTCAACTTGGATAGCATCACTATCATGCCGCTAACAAATCAAGTCATCTTAATTACCGGAGCGGGTGGAGGTCTTGGCAGTACCGCTGCTCTGGCGCTGGCCAAACACGGTGCTCATATTATTTTGCTGGATAAAAACATTGCTAAGCTGGAAGCGGTTTACGATGCAATATTGTCAATTAAGGCCCCCGAACCGGTTATTTACCCATTCGATCTGGCCGGTGCCAATGAAAACGAATATCAGGAATTAGCCGATAAAATCAATGAAGAATACGGCTCCTTGCAAGGTATTTTGCACTCAGCGGTAGAGTTCAGCGCTTTTTCTCCAATCGCTACGCATAAAACCAAAGACTGGGGACACACCTTAAACGTCAACCTAAATGCGCCTTTTTTACTGTGCAGGGTTTTATTGCCGGTACTGCAAAAGAGCGAACAGGCTTCCATCGTCTTCACTTCCGATTCTTCAGCCAGAAACGCCCCGGCATACGCAGGCGCATACGGCGTATCAAAAATAGCCCTGGAAGGCCTCGCCAACATACTGGCCGAAGAACATGAATCATTCGGCAAAATCCGGGTCAATACCCTGATACCGGGGCCGATAGACTCCCCGCTAAGAAAACGCGCCTATCCGGCAGAGGATAAAAGCAAACTGCCGACCATGAAATCACTGTCCCCCATCTATCTGTATTTGTTCGGCTCTGAAAGCTTAGGCATAACCGGCCAAACTATTGATGCCCGAACCTTCTATTTATAACTAAATTATTATGGCTGAAAGAGAAGACGTTGTTTTAACCAGAGATGTCAACATTGTTACCATCCCTGACGGCAATACCGGCACTTTAAACAAAGGTCAGATAGTCACCATTCATCAGGCGCTCGGCGACAACTATACGGTAGTCAGCGAACACGGTCACATGGTGCGAATTGCCGGAGCGGATGCCGATGCCTTAGGCAAGGAAGCGCACCAGTTACATACTTTGTTATCGGCGACCGATGCTGAGGCCGTCGAAAAAAACTGCTGGGAAGTGATGAAAACAGTTTACGACCCGGAAATCCCGGTCAATATTGTTGATCTAGGCCTGGTTTATCAATGCAAAGCAACGCCGACTGAAGAAGGCTTGAATGATGTCCATATCATAATGACGCTAACTGCGCCAGGCTGCGGAATGGGTCCGGTTATTCAGAGCGACGTAGAAAAATGTGTTCGCGCCCTGCCCGGCGTCGATCATGTTAATGTCGAAGTGGTTCTTGATCCGCCTTGGTCGCGGGAAATGATGTCGGAAGTGGCGCAGTTACAATTAGGTTTATATTAAAACCGGTGTAAAAATAGCGCATATGAAATTTAGAGTGAACCCAATATGACCACTTTCAAAGAGATTAATCTGCAAGTCGGTTCGCGCTTACAAATGACGCTACAACGCGCCAAGCAACAAATTTATTACACGGAACTCATCGGTTATTCAGATGGAGAATACATCATCATAAAAATACCTTTTGAGAACGGGCTTTCCGTTCAAATGCAGGTAGATGAGCTGGTTACCTTTCGAATACTGGCAGGAGTGGATGTTTTTACCTTGGCCTGCAGGATAAAAACTATCTTTAGAGCTCCGCATTTTTATATGCACCTCAGCTATCCCACCGACATTAAATCCATCGCTCTTCGTGGCGCGGTCAGAGCCAAAGTCAATTTACCGGTGCAGGTCAATGGCGTCGCTGAAGCCGGTATTATTACCGACATTAGCGTTACAGGCGCTGCGATAACGACCGATACAACACTCGGAGAGCTTAATACGGAAATTTTAATTTCTTTCAATTTCCCGATAAAACCGACCGATCAGAATGCACGTATTGATACCAGTGCAACAATACGCAGTATTCAAGAATTGCCCAGCAAGAAAAAAGACTCTCCCAGCAGAATAACACATGGCATTTCCTTTCATGATGTCGATCCTACCAGCCAAGTGATGTTGTTAAATCTTGTCTATGAATCGATGAACAGGTTGTAGTTGACTTTTGTTCTGGCTTTATCAGCAGCCAAGTCAGCAGTGCTAACCGACATGAATATTGTATATACTTCGCACGGTTACGGTTGAGGAAATGATAGCGAGTTGATTTTTGTCGATAGCAAGGCGCTGAAACAGGCGCATAGCCAAGCTATGAAACTGTTTCAGCAACGCGGCTATCGGCATAAAATCAGCCGCTAGGAATCCGCAACCGTGGCTGGGCGAAGTATCTATTTCGGGTTAATCAAATAAATCACTCCAGCATCTAAAAATAAATTGTAGATGGCACACGAAAATACTTTACGCGAATACGGCTTGCCCTGGCCTGATTACGAACTGCTTGATGCAGGCGACGGCAAGAAACTGGAAAGATGGGGAAAAATCATTACCATTCGCCCGGAGATTCAAGCGAATTTCAAGCCCGGATGGCCTATCGCCCACTGGCAAGATATGGCGCATTGGGAATTTGAAGAACAATCATCAACTCAAGGTCGCTGGATTAACATCAAACCGCATACTCCCGAACAATGGCTTATTTCCTATGGAAGCTTAAGCTTCGGATTGAAACTAACCAAATTCAAACATGTTGGCCTGTTTCCCGAGCAACAGGCCAACTGGCAATTTATTAAAGAACGGGTTAGTGCCGATCAAAAGGTATTAAACTTATTTGCCTACACCGGCGCAGCATCGCTGGTTGCCCGAGACAAGGGCGCGGAAGTGGTGCACGTGGATTCGGTCAAGCAACTGATTACCTGGGCAAACGGGAACAGAGAGCGAAGCGCCCTGTCCGACATTAAATGGGTACATGAAGATGCATTAAAATTCGCCCAGCGTGAATTGAAACGCGGCAATCAATACCACGGCATTATCATGGATCCACCCGCCTGGGGACTGGGAGCTAAAGGCGAAAAATGGAAATTGGAAAATCACTTGTCCTGCCTGATAGAAACGGCCTATGGACTGATGCATCCGGGTGCATTTTTGATTCTTAACACCTACTCGCCCAAGGTGGAACTGTCCGATTTAGCAAAGACTGCCGGGCAGTTTTTTTCTGCTGAGCAACTACAGATAAAACAACTCTGGATGTCGTCAAAAACCGGCAAAGAGCTGTATTGCGGGAATTTATTAAGGGCGATAAAGTAAAGCGATTTCGTAATGCTCGCCAACTGACTGGCCTAATACCAAGCCTATCGCAACATGCATCAAAATGAATTTCGACATTTGTAGCAATCTCCATTAACCTAAAAACCTCAGTTCACCACAGAGGCACGGAGAACACAGAGTAAAATCATTGGCTTGAAAAAACACCCTCACACCCATTGGGTGAACAACCGATAAGCTCTAACACATTGATCCTCTTTGAGCTCTGCGCCTCTGTGGTTAACAACTGATTTATTTAGGATTATCACTCATCAGATTGTTTTCGTATTGGCAGAGTAAAATAAAAAGAGGTGCCTTTTCCGGGTTTGCTTTTGAAATATAAAGTCCCTTTATGAGCCTTAATAATTGATTGACTAATGGATAATCCCATGCCCATACCATCCGTTTTAGTGGTGTAAAATGGCGTCAATATTTGCTGCTGTTGCTCTTCGTCAAGCCCCTCCCCATTGTCCTTAACCCTAACCAGTATTTCATTATCCGAAGTCAATTGGCTATGTATGACTATCTGACGAAACTGTTTTGCCGGTAAGTTTTGTAAGGCATCAGCGCTGTTTCTAATCAGGTTTATAATGACCTGTTCGATTTGTATATGATCGACATAGATAGACGGCAGATGGTTATTCAGTTCAAACCTTAGCTTTATTCCGTTTTGTTTAAGTTCGGCAATGCATAGACTGACAGCTTCATGAATCAAACTATTAATATCGGCGGCTAAACGATGTTTTGCATGAGATTTAACAAACTCCCTCATGCGATGAATGATTCGTCCGGCTCTTAAAGCCTGTTGCTGAGTTTTGTATAAGATCTCGCTTAGCCTGACCAGATCAGGATTTTCAGCATTAATGAGGTTTAAACTGACCTGCGTATAGCTGGAAACCGCCGTCAGGGGTTGATTGACTTCATGAGCAATGCCCGAAGCCATTTCGCCCATCAGTCCAAGGCGAGTCACATGGGCGAGTTCATCCAAATGCTTCTTGTCTTGCTGCTCTTGGTATTTACGCAAACTCACATCACGTACAATATTTGTAAAATAAGAGATATTATCAATCGAATACTCTGCTATAGATAGATCCAGAGGCATCACAGAACCGTTTTTATGAACACCCTCAACCTCCCGGATTTGACCGACAAATTGGCCCTCTTGAGGAGGCAAGCTACAATTTGGCGATGACGGCATGAGCTTGCAAATACTACAACCAACCAGCTCTTCCGGCTGATAACCGAATATAGTTTCCACTGCGGCATTTGAAGATACGATGGTACCGGACATGTCATATGTGATAATGCCCTCCACTGCCGCATTAAAAATAGAATTGAGCTTGTCTTCAAATTGCTTGCGCTGTGTTATGTCGTACAGTATTACCAACTGCTCACCCGACAAATCATAATGAAACGCTGCGGCAGTCGCCAACACCGTTTTAACGCCGTCGTCCCTACAGCGGATGGACAGCTCCAAAGGCGGAAAGGCAGTCTGTCGTTGCTCAGCTGTCTCCAATGTCTTTCGCCAAGTAGCCTCTATCCAGCCCCGGTAGTCTGGATCAGGGTAGGCCTTCAACCGCCAGTCTGTTAGGGTAGGAATGTCATCCATGTTGTAACCGAAAGCTTGCACAAACGCCTGATTCAAATAGGTAACGTTCAACTGTCCGTCATGCATCGCCAAAGGTACGGGGCAAACCTCAATAATCGAACGAAATTTCGCCTCACTGGCTTTTAGCTCATTTTCCATTATTTTGCGATCGGTGATCTCTTCATGACTGACCACAACCCCACGACGAACGCCTTGTAAGGGCAACACCGTCATATGAAACCAGCGTTGCCGAATGGGTGAATGACAGGGATATTCCAAATGAAATATGTCCAATTCACCGGCAAGCACCGCTTCAATCCCGGCATAGGCAGTGTTTGCCTCGTCGCAGGAAGATTGATCGATAGCCTTTTTACAGGCGTCCAGATAATTAAGCCCCAGCATATTCTGATTGGACTCCAATAAACCGTTTTCTCCGGCAAATTGCTGCCATGCGCTGTTGACGGCGACAATAATGCCTTGTGCATCCAGTACGGCGATATGCGAGCTCAGCGAGTTAAGTATGCTGACATTAAAATCATGACTATCGAGAAGCTTTTCCTCCATCAGCTTACGGTCACTGATATTACGGACAAAGGCACTAAAAAAATAGCTGTCGTTTTGTTTCAGCGCGCCTACAGTGAGCTCGATTGGAAATTCCGAAGCATCGGCACGCAAAGCAGTAATCTCCAAACGCTTGCCGATAATATTTGATGCCCCCGTCGCCATAAATCGCGATATGCCTTGACGATGACTTTCCCGATGAACCGGCGGAATAATTAACTCTGCCAGTTCGCAGCCTAATGCCTGCTCGCCGGAGTAACCGAAAATATGTTCCGCTTGGGTATTCCAGCCTATTACATTACCGCTTTGATCCATGCTGATAATTCCATCCAGCGCTGAATCCAACATTAGCTGCGTACATGCTATATTTTTCTGCAACGTAACATTTGCTACACGCAACGATTCCTCCGCTATTTTCCTTTGTTCTATCTCAGCTTGCAGTTGTTTGGTACTGGGTAATGACAAGACGCGGGGAATAACCCATAGCATCAGCACCGCAGTGGCGACCGAAATAATCGCCGTAAAAGCTTTAAGCAAGCCCTCCAACCAATATAACGGCGTCCAAATTGTGATAGCCGACAGTAAGTGCGTAGTGCCGCAGGCAACAATAAATCCTGCAAACATAATAGACAGCCACGGATAGGGAAAATCTTTACGCTGCCGGATAAAGTAGACAAGAATCAACGGAATGGAATAATAAGCTAATGTAATCAGCAGATCTGACGCGACGTGTAGCCAAAGTAATATGGGGCTCCATGACAGGCAATAGCCGTGAGGCGCGAAATTTTTAATACCGAAAAAGTCAATGAGTGGCTGCATTAGTCAGGTCTAGGAGGAAGTTTAACATCTTCAGTATGGCTTAAAGCCGCCTTCGTTTCGTGTTCCATCATAATAAAAGGCAGTTCACACCAATCTTGAGCGTCAATGATCCGCAGTTATAACTCCGGATTTGCAGCGAAGCTAAGGGTTGCCTGTATATACTCTGAACAGTCAAGTTTTCGGTTTTTTACAATCTGCTGCAGGGTAGCTATAAAGTCGACGGGAACGACCAAACAGACTGCATTTACTCATCGGCACGCCGTTGCGTAACATCGGCATAATCCAGATTTATGAGTTATGCCGACTTTGCAAGGAGAAAAATATCTGCCCCTGCAATTAACCAGAGGAGCCGAGGCAAAACTTAGCGGCTTATTAAGCCTAAAAACTCGGTTAACTCTATACGTAGGATAAAGCGTTCAATTTGCTCAATCAATAGGTATTAATACCTATCAGTCTACCTTGTTATTAACTTGAATAACTCATACCACAAAACTCTAATCTTCAAAGTCCCTCGGGGTTCCGGGAACTCTCCAATAGCCTGTGCTACGGGTTGTGTTGTCACAAAAAACAGCTGTGAAAGAAATTGACATGCGCCCCTGCTATGAAACAATGAAAGCGAATTGATTGCCCTGTTTTTTGATCCAATCTCCAGTTTAAAGGTCAGCAGCCAAGAGACCGGAAATTCTTGCCAACGGGTGAACCTCTATGTCTCAAAAATCTTTAGCCGAATTAAGAATAACGCTGAATCAGGCTTATTTAGCCGACGAACAACGATTCATCAGTGAATTATTAGCGGTACTGAACGATTACGATCCTGTTCCTATCAGTGCTTGCGCCAAAATTCTAGTGACTTCAGTCAGAAATAAAAAACGCAACCACACCGCAATTGAAGCGTTCATGCAGGAATATCAACTTAATTCTCATGAAGGCATCGTCCTAATGGGCATAGCCGAAGCCTTACTGCGTATTCCCGATAACCGTACGCAGGACTTGTTTTTACAGGAAAAGCTTACCGCCGCAGACTGGCAAAGTCATTTACAGCATAGCGATTCCCCTCTGGTGAATTTAGCCACCAAAGCGCTGTTGTTTGCCGGGGACTTTGAATCGCATCATCAGCCTTTGGTCTTCGAACAACTGCTGTCCCGGCTGGGAGTACCGTTGATTCGCACCGCATTAAAGCAAGCCATGCAATATCTGGCGTTGCAATTTGTCTACGCAGAATCCATGCAGCAGGCTATTCAGCGTAGCAAGCAAGACCCGGTGTTTCGCTATTCTTTCGATAGACTGGGTGAAGCGGCGTTGACTCAGGCCGATGCCGAACGTTACTTCCAGGCATATCTTTCGGCTATTCATGCGCTGGACGGCCATGCCAACTGTGTCGGCATCTACACCAACCCGGGTATTTCGATTAAATTATCGGCACTATGTCCCCGTTACGAACCCTTGCAGCATATCCGTGCGCTCAGAGAGTTAAGCGATAAGTTGCTGGCGCTGGCACGGGCAGCCCGTACCGGCAATATTTCGCTAACGATCGATGCGGAAGAGTCCGAACGCCTGGACATGTCCCTGGATATTTTTGCCGCCGTTTTTGCTCATCCCGATTTAGACGGTTGGCCGGGATTGGGTTTGGCTGTGCAGGCTTATCAGAAAAGAGCCCTGCCGGTGATTCGATGGCTGGCTAAACTTGCCGAATCACATCAGCGGAAGATTCCTCTGCGACTGGTCAAAGGCGCTTACTGGGACAGCGAAATAAAACGGGCGCAGGAAAACGGTCTTAGCAATTACCCGGTGTTTACCCATAAGTCGGCAACCGACTTATCCTATCTGGCCTGTGCTCAGTTTATTCTGTCCGAACCGGATGCATTTTATCCTCAGTTCGCAAGTCATAATGCCCATACGGTCGCCGCTATTTACCAACTCGGCAAGCAACATTCAGGCTATGAATTTCAGCGTTTACACGGCATGGGCGAGAACTTGTACAGGGAAATTATCGACGTTCAAAACTGGCAGATCCCTTGCCGCATTTATGCCCCGATTGGCAATCATCATCAGTTGCTGCCTTATCTGGTCAGGCGTTTGCTGGAAAACGGCGCCAATACCTCGTTCATTAATCAAATCAACGCTCAGGATATTAGCGTCGACGAACTGATTAGCGATCCGGTCGCGACGCTAAAAACTTCGTCCCAGAAAGAGCGAATCGTATTGCCTTGCAACTTATTTGGCGAACAGCGGCTAAATTCTTGCGGACTGAATTTAGCCGACCCTAAACAATTGGAATCGGTGCAGCAAAATCTGGATACGCTGGCGGATAAATACTGGACGGCAATGCCGTTAATAAACGGGCGTCCGCGTTCCGGTATGGAGCGTCTTATCGTGAATCCCTACGATAATCGTTTAACGCTTGGCTCGGTGAGCCTCGCAGAACCGGCTGCTATTGAAGAGGCGTTAAGCGAAGCATCTCAGGCATTTATCGATTGGCGTCTTTGCCCGGTTTCACAACGCGCCGGATATTTACAACAAGCCGCCGATCTTCTGGAATTGCATCGTATGGAGCTGGTGTCTTTATGCATTCGTGAAGGCGGAAGAACCCTAAAAGACGCTTTGGCGGAAGTCAGGGAAGCCGTCGATTTCTGCCGCTATTACGCCCAGTCTGCGTTGGAATTATTCGCCGGCCCGATCAAGCTGCCCGGCCCTACCGGGGAAGAAAACTTGCTCTATCATTACGGGCGCGGCGTCTATGCGTGCATCAGTCCGTGGAATTTTCCTATCGCCATTTTTATCGGCCAGATAGCGGCTGCGCTTGCCGCCGGTAATACGGTTATCGCCAAACCGGCCAGCCAGACCGCATTAACCGCGATGCGCTGCATTCAGTTACTGCATCAGGCCGGTGTGCCCGAAACGGTATTGCAGTTCTTGCCGGTGAGCGGCAGTGTGCTTGGACAACATCTGCTTGACGATTCCAGAGTTGCCGGGATTGCTTTCACCGGTTCCACGGCGACAGCGCAATTTATCAACCTGCAATTAGCCAAGAATCATCTCAACATTGTGCCGTTGATTGCCGAAACCGGAGGACAAAATGTGATGATTGCCGACAGCTCGGCATTGCTTGAACAACTGGTACAGGACACAATCGTTTCGGCTTTCAATAGTGCCGGTCAACGCTGTTCGGCGTTGCGGGTTTTATTCGTGCAACAGGACATTGCCGAGAAAACCATAGCCATGCTGATCGGAGCCATGCAGGAATTAATTATTGGCAATCCCGGCGTTTATCAAACCGACATCGGCCCGATCATCGATCATGCCGCACTAACTCCGTTAACGGCACACCTGCAAAACATTTCCAAACAAGCACGTTTGCTTTATCAACTGCCGCTACCGGATGGCTTGGAACATGGCAGCTTTTTTCCGCCCTGCCTGATAGAGCTACAATCGATATCGCAACTGACTCAGGAAATCTTTGGCCCGGTATTGCATTTGGTCCGTTACCGGGAATCGGAACTTGATCAGGTTATTAGCGCGGTCAATGCGACAGGCTACGGTTTGACGTTAGGCATACACAGCAGAATCGATGCCGTGATCAACACAATCAGACAGCGTGTAAGAGTCGGCAATATTTATGTTAACCGGAATATGGTCGGGGCCGTGGTCGGCGTACAACCATTCGGCGGGATGGGGCTTTCCGGCACCGGCCCAAAAGCCGGCGGCCCCGATTATCTGCGTCGCTTTGCCACTGAACAGACCGTCACCACCAATACCGCCGCCATCGGCGGCAATGCCGGATTGCTTGCCCGGAATTTACGCTGATTTAGCAAGCTATTACTGATATTTTCTATGCCCGGCACTTTGGGAAGAATCCATTGAATTTCGATACAAACTCTGGAGAGCAATACTTTCCATTATAATGACGGATCATTAACCGATATTTCTCAAGCCATGTCCAAAAAAAACCCTTTTCAACGCGCCGCTGATGCGCCGTTTCTACCTACCGGCACGGTTAAATTTATCTTGTACTGCTGCACCGGCTTTCGGGGATGGCTTTTTTTGATGGTGATTCTAGAGACGGGACAAGCGACAGGCGGCATTCTGGTACCTTATGCGATTAAAGCCATTATGGACGGCGTAGCCCATATGTCGGGAGAGTCGGTATTGGACAGTTTACGCGAGCCATTGCTGCTGTTGGCCGGATTAAATGTGGCGGAAATAATATTTAGCCGGGCAAGCGGTGCGGTATTGATTACGGTAGGGCCGCGCTTGCGCAAGCACAATACCAAAGCTTTGTACGCCTATTTGCAATACCATGCGCCGCGTTATTTCGGCAGTCATTTTGCAGGGGCTTTAGCACATCGTATCAGCGAAACGGCGATGAGCGTCAATTTCACGGTCTGGTCGTTATTGTGCGATTTTTGGCCCATACTGATAACGTTCTCGGTTTCTATCGCCCTGTTATTAAGCGTCCATCAAGGTTTAGGCCTGATGGTCGCCGGCTGGGTTTTCGCGTATGTCAGCCTGTCTTATTGGTTGGCAACGCGCTGTCAGCCTTATGCGCAGAATTTAGCGGCGACTCGCAGCCTGGTAAACGGCAAGATTGTCGATGGCGTATCTAATATTCTGAATGCCAAATTATTCGCGCGGTTAAATTTTGAGCGGGAATTTCTCGACGGATTTTTGGAAACGGAAGTCCTAGCCGCAAAGCGCACCTTTTGGTATATGGAACGGGTGCGCTGGTTTCAATTTATTGCCGCTGCCGCACTCAAAGTCGGCACGGTGTATTATGCGCTGACCTTGTGGGATAGCGGGTTGATTGGCGTCGGCGATTTCACCATGAGTGTCGGTTTGGCCCTGCTGATT
>JADHTX010000276.1 GCA_016784875.1 Methylobacter sp. | reverse complement strand
AACAGGCCGCCAAGCATTATAAGGTTACGGTTAATGCATTGATTCAGGCGGCTTGGGGGATATTGTTAGGTCGATATAATGATCGCCGGGATGTGGTGTTTGCCACGGTGGTATCCGGTCGTCCTAGCGACATTGCCAATATAGATCAGATGGTGGGGCTCTTGATTAATGCAGTGCCGGTGCGGGTGGGGTTTGTCGAATCAGAGCCGGTTTCTGCCTTGTTAACGCGACTGCATCGGCATAATAGCGACAGTCAAGCCTATCAATTTCTGCCGATGGCGGAGAGTCAGCCGAAACAGGGTGCGCCGGATCACCTGCTGGTTTTTGAAAATTACCATTTGCAGACTAGCGACAGCGAGGCGAATAGCCAAGCGGAACTGATGGTAACCGAGGTACAGACCCGAGAGGAAACCAATTATGATTTAACGGTGGTGATTAGTCCAGGGCCGCGTTGGCAGTTGACCTGCATGTATAATCAAGCGCGTTATGCAGAGTGCTATATGCAGCAGGTGGCGCAGCACTTTATGACGTTGTTGAGCGAGTTGGCGAATCAAGCCGATCGGCCTATTCATTCGCTGGCGATGTTAAGCGATCAAGAGCAGGCGCATTTGATGCAACGCAGCATTGGTGCGTTACAGCCCTTACCGGAACAGAACTTAGCCGATTTATTCGAACAGACGGTACAGCGCTACGGGCAACAGATTGCTTTGCGAGGAACAGAGGTCAGTTACAGCTATGCCGACCTGAACATTCAGGCGAATCGCATGGCGCACCGTTTAGCGGCTTGCGGACTTAAGCCGGGGGATATAGTGGCCATTGCTTTGCCGCGCGATTGTATGCGTATCGTAGCCGTGCTCGCGATTATTAAAGCGGGGGGCGCGTATCTGGGGCTGGAACTTGATACTCCGGTGCAACGCGTACAAGGTTTATGCCATGATGCCGGTGTGCGTTTGTTGATTCAGCAAAGCCACGGCGCATTTGATTTTGCCGATGTGCAGACTTTTGATCCGTATTCGGAAACACAAGCTGCCGGAGAGGATAATTTGCGCCTGGCTATTCCGGTTTCTGCAATGGCCTATATCTCTTATACCTCGGGTTCTACCGGCGAGCCTAAAGGCGTTTTCGTTAGCCAACGTAATGTTATCCGCTTGGTTGTAAATGCAGACTTTGTCGAAATCGCTGCCGACGATAAATTTTTGCATTTTGCCCCCTTATCATTCGATGCCTCTACTTTTGAAATATGGGCGCCGTTGCTTAATGGAGCAGGCTTATCGGTAATAGAGCAGCCGCAGCCCAGTTTGCAGCAATTAGGGGCTTGCATCAGGCAGCAAAACATCAGCATCCTTTGGTTAACTGCGGGCTTGTTTCAGCAAATGGTCGATGAGCAGCTTGATGATTTGGCCGAGGTTAAGCAATTGCTGGCTGGCGGCGATGTGATTTCAGCAGAACATGTGCGTAGATTGCTCAAGCAATTTCCTGAAATGACCTTTATTAACGGCTATGGGCCGACTGAAAACACCACCTTTAGTTGTTGTCAGCGGGTGACCTCGGATCTGCCTTTAGTGGCGACGGTAGCTATCGGCAAGGCCATAGCCAATTCGGAAGCGTGGGTATTGGATAGTCAGTTACGCTTGCAACCGGTAGGAGCTATCGGCCAGTTGTATGTGGCGGGTTCCGGAGTGGCTTATGGCTACTGGCAAAAACCCGAACAAACCGCGACGGTATTTATTCCGCACCCCTATACTACAGAGTCGGGTAGAAGGTTGTATTGCACCGGAGATCAGGTCAGCTTGAGGGCAGACGGCAGTATCGAGTTTATCGGGCGGGTTGATCAACAGTTTAAGATTAGAGGCTATCGCGTCGAAGCGCAGGAAGTCGAGGCCGTTATCAAGGCGTTTGATTCGGTGCAGGATGTGCTGGTGCAGGTCGCTAAAGATGCCACCGGTGATAAAGTATTGGTGGCTTATGTGATTATTAAACCGGGACGGTTATTCGATCGGGATGTGCTGGTCTCTGAGACGGCGAGTCGCTTACCGCGTTATTTAATGCCGGATTTATGGTTGGAAATTAACGCATTTCCGTTGAATAAAAACGGCAAAGTGAATCGAGCCTTATTGCCCTATCCATTTATCGATTTAGCGCAGGAGCAAAGGCTTGCTCCCCGTAATGAAAAAGAGCGAGCTTTATTGGCGATTTGGCAACAGGTGTTAGGCATTGAACACATTGGCGTTACCGATGATTTTTTTGGTTTGGGTGGGCATTCTTTAAAAGCCACCCAAATTGTTTCGTTAATGCGCAAGCAATTGGGGCTTGAAGTGCCGTTAAAACTGATTTTTGAGGCGCCGACCATTGCCTTGTTAGCCGAAAAAATACAGGGCTTGGAAAAGGTCGATAAGACGACGCCCAAGCTGGTTAAGAGAGACCGCAGTCAACAAAAAGTCGTGTAGAGATGTGAACGGAAGTAACCATTAAAATAATAAAGGGTTTACAGTGATAATTTTAGGTTTAGCAGGTGGTTTTGATCCGGTGTACGAGTCGTATTTCGATTTCGGCACCGATTTATTGCATGATGCTGCAGCGGTCATTATTCGAGATGGCGAGGTGATTGCAGGCATAGAGGAAGAGCGTTTAAACCGGATTAAACATACCAATAAAATCTGGCGCTCGGCAGTACAATTTTGCCTTCAACAGGCAAATATCGCCTTAGAGAATGTCGACCAGATTGCTATTTATGTGAGCGAGCCTTTTTTAGATGATTCGCTAAAGCAGTTACGGCTGGTCAAATCCGAAATGGCCGATGTTGAAGATGGGCGGGCTATGTATCAATACCTGTTCAAACGCGAATTCGGTGTCGAGTTACCGCGAGAGAAATTTACCTTCGTAAACCACCACTTGGCACATGCTGCTACGGCTTATTATATGTCGGGTTATCAGCAAAGTTTGGTGTTGACCGTCGATGGCTCTGGAGACAATGTCTCGACGACGGTGGTCGATGTTCAGGGCAATACGTTCAACACCTTGATGACCAAGCCGGTGGAGCAATCCTTAGGCTTTTTTTACCTGGATGTGATACGTTTTCTCGGTTATCAAATCTTTGATGAGTACAAAGTAATGGGCTTGGCCCCTTATGGCGATGCCGGCCGATTTAGTGACAAGCTATCCAGCTTTTATAGTTTGCTGCCCGATGGCGATTACACCCTACACCGCGAAAAAATTGTCAGTCTATATGAAGATTTAACGCCCAGACATGGCGATCAGGCGTTTGAGCAAATACATAAAGATCTGGCCGCCGCTTTGCAACAGGCGCTTGAAGCAATCGTGATGCATATGCTCAGGCATTTTCAGCAAGTAACCGGGCATCAGCAATTGGCCTTGGCGGGCGGGGTCGGCCAAAACAGCAGCATGAATGGCAAAATCATGCAGTCAGGCTTATTTAAACAGGTGTTCGCGCCATCCTTTGCGGCTGATTCCGGTTGCGCATTCGGCGCTGCTATGTATGCCGCTCATCAAAGCCAGCCAACCTTGCCCTTGCAACGAATCGAACATGCCTATTGGGGGACGCCGACTTTGGCAGGGGATGATTTATACCAAGCGCTGGCAAAGTGGCAGAAGTTTGCGTCGATAGAAAAAATGGACAATCGTTCGGATCAGGTCAGTGATTTAATGATTGCCGGTAAGGTGATCGGCTGGGTACAAGGGCGCTCCGAATTCGGCCCCCGAGCCTTGGGCAATCGCAGTATTATTGCCGACCCGCGTTTGGCTTCGCATAAAGAAACGATAAACGCCATGATTAAGATGCGCGAAAGTTACCGGCCCTTTGCGCCTTCCGTGCTGGAAGAATATGTAGGCGATTTTTTCGATGTGCCTGAGGATGAGCTTAACTTTCCGTTTATGTCTTTTGTGTTGCCGGTAAAACAAGCGCACCGGGAACAATTGGCGGCGATTACTCATGTTGACGGCAGTGCCAGATTGCAAACGGTGAGCCGATTAAATAATCCGGAATACTGGGCATTGATCGATGCCTTCAGAAAAAAAACCGGCGTGGCATTGTTGCTGAATACCTCGTTTAATAATCATGCCGAACCCATTGTCGATAGCGCTGGTGATGCGGTGGTGTGTTATTTGACTTCCGGTTTGGATTATCTGGTGGTCGGCGATTATCTATTGACTAAACGGGATTGGGGGGAGGCTGAATTGAATGCCTTAATACCCGCTTTGCCCAAAGCCGCCAGGTTGATTCAGGAAGATTGTTATCGAGATAATCAGCAGCGATCGCGACAAAGCTTTATCGAATGGAATTATGGCGGAAGCTCACGCCACATCATACCGAATACCCTGCATCGAATTTTACAATTGGCCGATGGCATAACACCGCTAGACGCATTAATCGCCAAAGCAGGCATCAGGACGGATACGCAAGGAGGCGTGTATTTGCCATTGCTGGAGTTATGGTCATCGCGTTTTATCACATTAACACCGTAATGAGTTATCTAAGGGCATGAACATGAACGCAGTGCTACAGGAAGATCATCAAGCTTATTATTTTCCGATGTCTTTTGCGCAACAGCGCTTATGGCTGTTTCAGCAAATGCAGCCGGACAGCACGGCTTATAATATTACTGGCGCGTTGCGATTAACGGGCGCTTTGGATATTGCGGCGCTGGAGCATTCCTTGCAGAAAATTGTGCAACGGCATGAAATTCTACGTACTACTTTTTGCCAGGTTCAGGGCGAGCCGAGTCAGTGGGTGCATCCTGACACAACCCTGATATTGGAACAGCAGGAATTAGCGGAAGCGGACTTGAATGAGCAATTACAGACCTGCCGGGAAATAGCGGCTCGGTTGGCTGCGAATGTATTCGACTTGGAAACCGGGCCGCTCATTAAGCTGCAACTGCTTAGCTTGTCTAAAGGCGAGTATGTGCTGTTGTCCGTGGTGCATCATATTATCTCCGACGGCTGGTCTATGGGCGTGTTTGTCGATGAGTTGATGAAGCTTTATGTGTCGGGTCAACCAGGGCAGTCCGCCGTT
>JADHTX010000275.1 GCA_016784875.1 Methylobacter sp. | reverse complement strand
GGCACGTATGGATGCTCAGTTTTCCGACGCCGATGGGCGCTCGCTGGAAAGCGAACTGCATCTTAAAAGCATGCAATTGCGCCGTGCCGATGCCCAACTTGCGGATATTCCGCTCCTGCCGAATAGTGATGATCCGCCGGAACTGTTCGCCCAAGTCAACGCCCAATACATCGCCCGCCAGAAAGCCTACGCCGATGCACTCGGCACGGCGCGTGCCCAGCGCAGCAAAGCCCAGCAAGAATTGCAAAGCGCGCTGGAAATAGAAACCAAGCTGAAACAAACTGTACCGATTTATCGGGAACATGACGAGGCGTTTCAGCGGTTGGTTAAGGACGGTTCTGTTTCCAAATTTATGGCCAACGAAAAATCCCGCGACCGTATCGAAAAAGAACAAGAGCTACGTGCGCAAAACTACACCGTAGAAAGTCTGCGTTCCACCATCAAGCAAACCGAACAACAGATTGCCCAGACCACCTCCAACTACCGCCAGGAGTTGCTGAACGAACGAGTCCAGGCGGAAGGCGAATATCGCAAACTGTTACAGGAAAACGAGAAACAGGCGCACCACCACGAACTGCTGGAACTCAAAGCGCCGCAGGACGGCATCGTCAAAGACATCGCCACTCATACCCCTGGCACTGTGGTGTCGCCCGGCACTGTGGTGATGACAGTCGTACCCAAGAACGACCCGATTGAGGCCGAAGTGTGGATCACCCATCTGGACGCTGGTTTTGTGCAACCCCAGCAACATGCGCAAGTCAAGCTGGCGGCTTATCCGTTTCAGAAATACGGCATGGTCAACGGCGAAGTCAGCCAAGTGAGTCCCGATGCGACCGAGCCGGACAAAGGCCAACGCGAGGAGCCGGGTTACCGCGCGGTGATCCGTTTGCCCAGCGCCTTTCTGGAAAACGCCGAGAAGCGTTACCGACTTACGCCCGGCATGCAGGTGACGGCGGAAATCAACTTGGGCAACCGTAGTGTATTGGAGTATCTGCTTTCACCAATACAAAAAGCGGTATTTGAAGCAGGGCATGAACGATGAAAGATGCACTGCACCGCATGGTGAACGGCAAAAAGCATCTTTTGCCGATCACTACCGAAACTTTTATTTGGGCATTGCAATGTGCCTGTCAGGTGCATCGTGTGCCGTTTGATGCGGCAATGGTGTTGCGTCAGTTCCCTTCCCCTTATAATTCAGCACTCTTGCAACATGCCTTGCATGAACTGGGGCTTAAAGGCCGCTGGCGCAAGGTGAAGGAAGCGGATATGGAGCATTTGAATTTTCCGTGTTTTGCAGCTCTCAATCCGCCAGATCAACCGGCGCTAGCTAAAGAGAATAATGAAGCTGATGCGCTAGATGGGCCAGCTCAGCAACCATTGGAAACACATGGCCTTGCTCTGTTGGTACGACTGGAAAATAACACAATTTTATTCTTTGAACCGGGTAACCAAGAGCCGCAACATCTTCCTTTAACTGAGTTCACATCCCGTTGTGCGGGACATGTGATGCAGTTCGCGGCACCTAAAGCGGGTCACAAGGGTAATGGTGGAGATGAGGAAGATGAAGACAAGGAATTTGGCTTTAGCTGGTTTGTGCCGGAATTGCTCAAGCACAAGAAAGTTTGGCGCGATGTGCTGCTCGCATCGCTGGCTTTGCAATTGGTCGGCTTGACTACGCCGCTGTTTACCCAGACCATCATCGACAAGGTGATCGTCCATCACTCGATGAGTACGCTGGAGGTGATTGCGATTGGTATGGCTATCTTCATGGTGTTTAACGCGGTGATGAGCTGGGTACGGCAGTATTTGGTGACGCATACAGGAAACCGCATCGACTCGGTATTGGGTGCGCAGGTATTTGCCCATTTATTTAGATTGCCGCTACGCTATTTTGAACATCGCTCCACCGGTACGCTGGTGGCGCGTCTACACGGTATCGAAAGCATCCGCGAGTTTTTGAGCGGAGCCGCCGTCACACTGATACTGGATGTACCGTTTCTGGTGATTTATCTGGCGATTATGTTTTATTACAGCTGGATGCTGTCGCTGGCTGCGCTGTCCATGCTGCTGCTGATCGTGTTATTGAGTCTGGCTATTACGCCGTTGATGCGCGAGCGATTGAACCAACAATTTCTACTCGGTGCGCGCAATCAATCTTTCGTTACCGAATATTTAGCCGGCATGGAAACGGTCAAATCCCTGCAAATGGAACCGCAGGTGGTGTCGCGCTACGGCGAATATTTAGCCGGTTATCTGGAAGCCGGGTTTAATGCGCGGCAACTGTCCAATAGCTACAATGTGGCGGCCAATACTCTGGAGCAGATGATGACGATGGTAATTCTGTGTCTTGGCGCTTGGTTAGCGATGACCACTCAGGATTTTACTATCGGTATGCTGGTGGCTTTCCAGATGTTTGCCGGACGACTATCGCAACCGGTATTGCGTATGGTGGGATTATGGCAGCAATTCCAGCAAGCCGACATTGCGGTCAAACGCTTGGGCGATGTCATGCATGCGCCCACCGAACCGTATTCGTTGAAGCCCGCACGGGAAGGCCGCGGACCAGGTACTGTGGAGATTCGCAACTTGGGGTTTCGTTATGCCGAGAATCTTCCGTACCTGTATCAGAACTTCAACATGATTGTTTTACCTGGACAATGCATTGCCCTGATGGGGCCGTCCGGATCCGGTAAGAGCACCCTTGCTAAACTGATGCTGGGTTTTTATCTGCCCAGCGAAGGCAGCATTCATATTGATGATCACGACATCCGGCATTTTTCTGCCAATGAATTGCGGCATCACTTTGGCGTAGTGCCGCAGGAAACCATCCTGTTCTCCGGCACCCTCTATGAAAACCTGATTTTCTCCAGTCCGCACACCACCTTCGAACAAGTCGTGCAAGCGTGCAAATTGGCAGAAATCCACGAGGCCATTGAGAAGCTGCCGGAAGGTTATCAGACCGTTATCGGGGAACGTGGAGTTGGTTTATCGGGCGGACAGAAACAACGGTTGGCGATTGCTCGCGCTTTACTCAAGCGGCCTAAGATTTTGTTGTTCGACGAAGCGACCAGTAGTTTGGACAGCGCAACGGCGGAGCATTTTGCAGCCACCGTCAATCAACTGAAAGGCAAAGTCACCATGCTGTTCATTACTCATCAACTACCTGAAAGCCTGAAGGTGGACGAAGTGGTGAGACTGACTTGAGCATAACTAAACCTTATTTTGATCGTCGGAGTTCAAAGCTTTCTTTGAAAAATACCAGAGCCGGCTCCGGACTCGTGCGTACCACTTGTCAACTGGCGTATCTTATTAATCCAGCTATTAAATACAATAATCAAATATGATGAATAAAGCATTGTTCTGTTTTGTTTGTGTCGTGTGGGTCGGCATTTCCGCACCAGTGCATTCAGCGGAGGGTCAACTGCCTAAAGTGGAGGCTCTTGAAAATCCATCGTGTCGTTCGGGGACGACATTTAAGCCGCTATCTCTGGCAGAAGCTGTGGTCGTTGCGATGTCAGAACATCCTCAGGTTTTGATAGCCCAGTTAGAGCTAAAAAAAGCCAATACGCAGGTATTGGCAGCAGTGACGCCTTTCTTGCCTTCGGCAAGCGTTTCTATGCAAGGGGAGCGTTTCGTCACCCAAAATCCGGCTGCTCAAACCACCTCTGTAGGGTCGTCCGTTGTGGGTGGGCAACAAAGCCAATATTCCAGTTACGCCTCATTGAATGCCAATTGGAACCTCTTTAACGGCGGTAAAGATTTAGCCGGATACCGCAGTGCAAAAGCGGGCGTTCAGGCAAGCGCTTACGATCTTGTCAGGCAGACTAATGAAACCTTAAGCACTGTTCTGATTGCCTATAACGACTTGTTCAAGGCGCAGTTGGCGTTTAAGCATCAGGCCGAAACGGACAAATTGTTGCGCGGCGTATTGCAACGTACCGAAAAAAGGTATGCGGAAGGCGTTGATAATCAAATCGCATTGAGCCAAGAGAAAGTTACGTTCGCTAAACATGAACAGGACATGTTTCAGGTTTGTCAGACTTTGTATGATAAGTCTGCTGTATTGGCAAGATCGCTGGGATTGCGCCTTCCCGCAGGACATGTTTTTCGGCTTGATACCCCCATTCCTGATGTGGCGCAGACGGACTTGGATGATGACGAGCTTGAACTGATTGTCCAAGACGATCCGGGCGTAAAAGCCGCAAAAGAGCGAGTGACCATGGCGCAGCATAAGCTCGACCAGACTCATGCAAGTTTTTATCCCACTATTGCGATGACCGGGCGCTATGACTGGTTGGGCCAGAATCCGAATAGCGTCGATGCGGCGCTCAGTTCAACTTCGCCGAATAGTTATCGGTTTGGAATAGTGCTTTCGCAACCCTTGGGCCCTTTTACCTCGGAATATGCGGCAGTCGACACCGCGCATGCCGATGTCCTAAAGGCCGAGGCGCTCTATCAACAAGCATTGATCGATGCCGAGACCAAGCTTCGTACCGTGTTGAATGCCCAAATTCAAACAGAACTTTCCGCAAAATCCGGCCAATTGCTGACCGCCCAGACACGCTTAACTTTTCAACAAACGAGTCAACTATTTAAAGATGGCTACGCTGATCTTGATGCCGTATCTCACGCACAAATCAGTCTGTCCAAGGAGCAAAAGGCCAGTGCCGAATTGCTGTCGGATGCAAAGCTCGCTGCCTGGAACGCCTATCAAGCGTTGCGTCCCGATGAATTCGCGGCGGTATTGTTCAGGGTTAATCATGTCGATAACGTGCTCACGGATATTGAAAACCCGCTAGAAATGTTATCGGGGGCATTCCCGTAAACTTTTAAGGTAATGCCTTTTTATGCTCTAGCCAGTTTGTCACACGAAACTTTCTTTTCCGCTTAGTCCTCTATACTTCGCACGGTTACGGTTGAGGAAATGATAGCGAGTTGATTTTTGTCGATAGCAAGGCGCTGAAACAGGCGCATAGCAAGCTATGAAACTGTTTCAGCAACGCGGCTATCGGCATAAAATCAGCCGCTAGGA
>JADHTX010000274.1 GCA_016784875.1 Methylobacter sp. | reverse complement strand
ATTACATACTCTCTGATTTCGGCGCGGAAGAAACGCTAGGGGTCATGGTGGCCGCCTCTTTGGTCAGAGAACTCGGCCCCGTGGTTTCGGCGCTCTTATTCGCCGGCCGGGCCGGTTCCGCGCTAACAGCAGAAATTGGTCTAATGAAAGCGACAGAGCAGCTGTCAGGCATGGAAATGATGGCTGTCGACCCGATTAAACGCATTATTACTCCCCGGTTTTTAGCTGGATTCTTATCTATGCCCTTATTGGCCGGGCTGTTCAGTGCGATAGGCATTATCGGCGGACAAATGGTCGGTTCCGGTTTGTTAGGCGTTGACGAGGGGGCCTACTGGTCGCAAATGCAAGCTAATCTGGATTTTCAGGACGACATTATCAATGGCGTTATTAAAAGTATCGTGTTCGGCTTTGTCGCTTCCTGGATAGCGCTGTTTGAAGGTTATGATGCCATTCCGACTTCAGAAGGGGTCAGCCGTGCCACCACGCGCACCGTAGTCAATTCCGCTTTTAGTATTTTAGGTCTCGATTTCATTCTGACCGCAATCATGTTTGGAGATAATTAACATGCAACACACCAGCACTCAGGACACACTTGTCGGACTCTTTGTCGCATCAGGCATTGTCGGACTGTTTTTTCTTGCGATGCAAGTGAGTAATTTAGGCTCTTTTACCGAGCATGAAGGCTATACGATTACTGCCCGTTTTGAAAACTCCGGCGGCTTAAAGGTTAAATCGCCGGTTTCAGCAGCCGGTGTTAAAATCGGCAGAGTTAGCGCCATTAGCTTTGACTCTAAAACCTATCAATCCGTAGTACAGCTAAATATTGATACGCAATACAATTCGCTGCCGGAAGACACGACCGCCAGTGTTTTTACTGCGGGTCTGTTAGGCGAGCAATACGTCAGCCTGGAAGCAGGCGGTTCGGATGAATTCTTAAAAGATGGCGGAGAAATTGAAATCACCCAATCTGCCATTATTTTGGAAAAGGCAATTGGTCAATTCCTGTTTAAATCTGCGGAAGAAAAAAAGTGAGTCAACTGAATATCATTAAAGAAGGCGCCGGACACTTTATTATTGATGGCGATTTAACTTTTGCTACCATCGACAAGCAGACCCTCAAATCATTTTCTTTCTTAAAAACAGCTAAAGAAGTCACTATTGACCTGGGCCGCGTCGCCAGCACGGACAGTGCGGGGCTAGCGTTAATGATTGAATGGATAAAATATTCCCAACATAATAGAACGCACATAGCCTTCAAAAATATTCCCGAACAATTGCTCAACCTTGCTAAACTCAGCGGCTTTGATCAATCTAGCCATTTTTCAGTTCAAACTAGTTAATAGTGGAGGCGAAAGGCATCAAAAGCCACGCACTTTCCTTTAGCCCTTAGCCTAAATTTATATGGACAAACTTATTATTACCGGCGGTAAACGACTCTCTGGAGAATTACGCATCTCCGGCGCCAAAAATGCCGCTTTACCGATCCTGGCCGCTACATTGCTTTCGGAAGCCCCGGTTAGCGTCGGCAACATACCGCATCTCCATGACATCACCACCACCATGGAATTACTCGGTCGCATGGGCGTTAATCTGACCGTTGACGAAAAAATGAACATCGAAGTCGATGCCAGCACCATCAACAGCTTTGTGGCACCCTACGAACTGGTCAGGACTATGCGTGCCTCTATACTGGTATTAGGGCCTTTATTGGCCCGATTCGGCGAAGCCCATGTGTCGTTGCCCGGCGGTTGCGCTATCGGCTCGCGTCCTGTTGACATTCACATTAACGGTCTGATAAAAATGGGCGCCGATATTACCGTCGAAAGCGGTTTTATTCATGCCAAAGCGACCCGTCTTAAAGGCTGTCGCTTAGTTCTGGAACAAATCACCGTGACCGGCACCGAGAACTTGCTGATGGCTGCCGCATTGGCAGAAGGAACCACAATTATTGAAAATGCCGCCAAGGAACCAGAAGTCACCGACCTAGCGCACTTTCTTAATAAAATGGGCGCTAAAATCACCGGTATCGGCACCGATGTCCTGGTCATTGACGGCGTTGAGAAGCTGGGCGTTGAAAGCATTCACTATGACATTCTTCCTGATCGGATCGAAACCGGTACTTACCTGATTGCTGCGGCAATCACCGGCGGCAGCATCAAACTTAAAAACACTCGCCCGGATATTCTGGACGCCGTTCTTGAAAAATTGGTCGAAGCAGGCGCTGAAATCACTACCGGTAAAGACTGGATCAAACTGGATATGCACGGCAAGAAACCCAAGGCTGTTTCGGTGCGCACCTCACCTTACCCAGCCTTCCCGACCGATATGCAGGCACAGTTTACCGCCATGAATGCAATCGCCGACGGCATGGGAATTATTACCGAAACGGTTTTTGAGAATCGCTTCATGCATGTCCAGGAATTGCAGCGCATGGGCGCCGACATTAAGCTGGAGTCGAATACTGCAATCTGCACCGGCGTTAAAAAGCTGACCGGAGCACCGGTTATGGCAACCGATTTAAGAGCCTCGGCCAGTCTTGTAATTGCTGCGTTGGTAGCCGAAGGCGATACTTTAGTCGATCGCATTTATCATATCGACCGGGGTTATGACCACATCGAAGAAAAACTCGCTCAATTAGGTGCGACTATACGCCGCGTCCCAAAATAAGGTAAGACTATGCTAACCATCGCCGTATCTAAAGGCAGAATTTATGAAGATGCCCTGCCCTTATTGGCAGAAGCAGGCATTACACCGATTGATGATCCGAAGACCTGTCGTAAACTGATTTTACGAACAACTAGGGATGACGTTCAACTAGTCATCATCCGCGCCACCGACGTACCGACATTTGTTGAATACGGAGCGGCCGACTTAGGCATAGCCGGAAAAGACATCCTGCTGGAACACGGCGCAGAAAGCCTGTATGAACCGTTGGATTTGAACATTGCCTGTTGTCGGTTAATGACTGCTGCTCATAAAGATGCGCCCGAAATTTCCGGACGCGTCCGCGTTGCGACCAAATACGTCAAAATAACCCAGCGTTATTTTGCCAGCCTAGGCATCCAGGCGGAAATCATTAAATTGTACGGCTCGATGGAACTGGCACCGTTGGTCGGCCTTTCCGATTGCATCGTGGACTTGGTCGATACCGGCAATACGCTAAAAGCCAATGACCTGGAACCGCGGGATCTGATTATGAATATCAGCTCTAGGCTGGTGGTCAATAAAGCGGCCATGAAAATGAAGCATCAGGCTATACAATCGCTGTTGGATCAGTTTGAAAAAACGCTGGCGAAAAGAGCTTAGTAATTTATTTATTGTCCACGAAAGGCACGAAAAAAACCAATAGGGTACGCTACGCGTACCTTTATCCACAAGCCGGACGGGGCCGTCCGAAACGTTTTGCGTTGGTTAAATAGTACCGCTACTTTGTTTAGGCATCGCAAAATCGTTAAGTGTGAGGTTACAGACCCCGCCCCGCTTGTTTAAAAACTTTTTCGTGCCTTTCGTGTTTTTCGTGGACAATAAATAACATCAACACATCCTAAAATTTTGGTTCCTGCTCATGTCCGACATAACTATCACCCGACTTAATGCCTCATCAGCTGATTTCGACCGGCAATTAAAAGATTTGCTGGCTTTTGACGAAACCGACGACCTGGAAATTCATCAGCGCGTTTTGGCTATCATTGCCGATGTCCGTAAAAACGGCGATAAAGCGGTTATCGACTACACCAACCGCTTCGATCATCGCGCAATCACGGAAGCTTCCGAACTGGAATTATCCCCGGAAGTTCTCAAATCGGCCTGGGATGGTTTACCCGCTGATCAAGCCTTGGCATTGCAAACCGCCGCCGACCGTATTCGCGCTTACGCCGAACATCAAAAAATGGAATCGTGGCAATACACCGAGGCCGACGGCACTGTTCTCGGCCAAAAAATCACCCCGCTAGACCGCGTAGGGCTTTATGTGCCCGGCGGCAAAGCCGCCTACCCTTCCTCGGTATTAATGAATGCGCTGCCAGCCAAAGTCGCCGGTGTCGGCGAATTGATCATGGTCGTACCTACGCCTCATGGCGAGACCAATCAACTGGTTCTGGCGGCCGCCTATCTGGCCGACGTAGACCGCGTATTTACAATGGGCGGCGCACAGGCTGTTGCTGCACTGGCTTACGGCACAGAAACTATTCCAGCAGTGGCAAAGATTGTCGGCCCCGGCAATATTTATGTGGCGACCGCAAAAAAACTGGTTTTCGGGCAAGTAGGTATCGACATGATTGCCGGGCCGTCGGAAATCCTGATTATCTGCGACGGAAAAACCGATCCCGACTGGATCGCGATGGACCTATTTTCACAAGCAGAACATGATGAAAATGCCCAAGCCATATTGATTAGTCCTGACGAAGCTTATCTTGAGGCGGTTCAGCAAAGCATCAACAAGATATTGCCGACTATGGAACGCTCTGAAATCATCAGGACCTCGCTGACGACACGAGGCGCATTCATCAAGGTTAACGACTTGAATACAGCCGTCAATGTGGTCAACATCATTGCGCCTGAACATCTGGAACTCTCTGTTGAAAATCCCGAAGAACTGTGCCAAAACATTCGCCATGCCGGTGCTATTTTCATGGGCCGCTATACCGCCGAAGCCTTAGGCGATTACTGCGCCGGACCTAACCATGTGTTACCGACTTCCAGCACCGCACGCTTTTCTTCACCGTTGGGCGTTTATGATTTTCAAAAACGTTCCAGCTTGATCAACTGCTCCCAAACAGGTGCAGATACGCTGGGTAAAACCGCATCGGTATTAGCGCGAGGCGAAAGCCTGACCGCACATGCGCAATCTGCGGAATTTAGGATTAAATCAGATTAAAGAGACAAAGCCATCCAACTATGTTTACCTTGTAATTATACTTCGCCCGGCCACGGTTGCGGATTCCTAGCGGCTGATTTTATGCCGATAGCCGCGTTGCTGAAACAGTTTCATAGCTTGCTATGCGCCTGTTTCAGCGCCTTGCTATCGACAAAAATCAACTCGCTATCA
>JADHTX010000273.1 GCA_016784875.1 Methylobacter sp. | reverse complement strand
AAAAAGTCGATCCCTATTTACGGCCTTTGTATGATGCGCTGTACGACATGCTGGGTTTTGAGCGAGTTGAGAAAATGATTGAAAAGGGCATCATAGAAGTTGCCCCTTTGGCATTTATGCGTGGCAGAACGCTTAATGACGCGTTTATCATTCTGGATGAGGCACAAAATACTACGGTTGAGCAGATTAAAATGTTTTTGACTCGGGTAGGCTTTGGGTCGACGGCAGTGGTTACCGGTGATGTTACTCAGATTGATTTGCCTTCAGAAAAAATGTCCGGTTTGCGGCATGTGCTTGATGTGTTAAAAAATGTTGAAGGTATCAGTTTTACCTTTTTCGATGCGCGCGATGTGGTCAGGCATCCTTTGGTGCAGCGTATTGTTTGCGCTTATGAAGCCTATGAGAAGGCAAACAAGGCTGAGTCATGAACGAGGTGGAAATCCAAACTGTTTTTGAATCGGTAGGCCAGCCTGATCAGCAACATATTCAGCTTTGGATCGATACGGCCCTGGATGATTACGGTAGGGATGCCGAAATTGTGGTGCGTATTGTTGATGAGCAGGAAAGTACCGAGCTTAATGAACAGTATCGCCATAAACAAGGCCCGACCAATATTCTTAGTTTCCCGGTAGATGTACCTGAAGGTATCGACTTGAATTTGTTGGGCGATTTGGTGATCTGCGCTCCGGTGCTGGAAAACGAAGCGTTGGAGCAAAACAAGTGTTTGGCCGACCATTGGGCGCATATTGTTGTGCATGGCGTGTTACATTTGTTAGGCTATGACCACATTGACGATAAGGAAGCCGAGTTAATGGAAAACAAAGAAATTGCAATTCTAAAGAAGTTGAAAATAAATAATCCTTATACTGAGGTAAACGATAAATGAGTGACGAGCAACCCCCAAGTAGAAACTCCCCACAGAAAAGTTGGGTCGATAAAATCAGCCAACTACTGACTGGGGAGCCGCAAGACCTTGAGGATCTACTTGAAATTTTAAGAGAAGCACGGGAAAAACACTTGTTGGATACGGATGCCTTATCCATGATTGAGGGCGTTTTACAGGTCTCTCAAATGCGAGTTAGGGATATTATGATCCCCCGCGTTCAAATGGTTGTTGTACCCAAAGATACCGAGCTGGAAACCATATTGCCGCTGGTTTCGGAGTTTGGGCATTCTCGCTATCCGGTTATTGATGGGGATAAGAGCAAAGTGGTCGGCGTATTGTTGGCTAAAGATGTACTGGCCCGTATTATCGAAAATAAGACTCTGAAAGTTCATGAAATAATGCGGCCTTCCTATGTTGTTCCGGAAAGTAAACGGCTGAATGTGTTACTTAAAGAATTCCGTACCAATGGCAATCACATGGCTATCGTCGTTGACGAATACGGTCAGTCGGCTGGCTTAGTCACCATTGAGGATGTGTTAGAGCAAATTGTTGGTGAGATTGAAGACGAACATGACGATCACGAAGACGAAGGCTATATTTTTCAGCGTAACGAGAATGAATATTTGATTAAAGCGCTGACGCCTATGGAGGAGTTTGACGAATATTTTTCCACCAGCCTAGCAACCGATGAATACGATACCATCGGCGGTTTTATTGTCAGTCAGATGGAGCATATGCCAAAAAAAGGCGAGAGCCTTGTTGTGGATACAATGAAATTCGAAGTCATTAGAGCGGATAGCCGACGCCTGCACCTGCTAAAACTGAGAATAATTGAGTCGCATTAATTGTCCACGAAAGGCACGAAAAAAACGTGTCTTTCGGGCTTTTCGTGGACATTAAGCAGTCCTGCCTAATCGTATTTGATGTATTTAAATCTCGGGTCATCAGGCGTGCCCTCTAACGCGCCGCCTTCTTTGCCGGGTTGCCACATAATCACCTCTTCAATTTTACGGGCCAATTCAAAATCCTTGTTGGTTATGCCTTTAGCTGCATGATTCATAAGCTTAACGATCACAAAGGCGTAAGAAACGGTCAGATCGGGGTGATGAAATGCGGCTTCAGCTAAGTGTCCAACCGTATTAACTAGCATTAATGTTGCTTTCCAGCCGCTGGTTTTGTATTTGCGCCGAATCCAGCCGTTTTCCAGATACCAGTGCGGTAATTCTTCCTTTAATCGCTGTTCGATGTCTGCATCGGAATAAGTATCTTCATGTGTACGATCTCTCCAACCCATAATGGCTCACCTTGTATTTGGTTATAAAAATAGTTAACTGACTAATCGCTTGTTATTCTAATTCTCCGGTTCTAAATGCGTGGCGTCACAGCCTTGTTGATAAAACATAAATGATGGGTTAAACGGTACAACATCAATCGTCAAAGTTGTTTGTTGTTGAAATAATTTAACGGCATCAGCTACGCTATTACGGAAATTATTAAATAATTGTTTGGCTAGTTTCTCTTGTGCTTCATCTGCACCCAAGGCAAATGGATCTTCAGCAAGATTGGTTGCATCAATGGCTTCCTGAAAAGCTTCAGTCGAGAAGTTTTGAATTTTATCTTCGAATTCATTGAAAATTTGTGCTCCCTTTTCACGCTTAATGCGTTCTATATCGTCTGGGTTGGCATAGACGAGAAACGCGCCTTTTGCGCCTTGAAAATCATTTTTACAGGCTCCGCCATCCATGATTCTGACCAAATTTAAAGTTTGATTGCCTTTAATTAAGGTCATCGGTGGATTTTGGCCTGAGCTCTGTAATGCTTCATCTGTTATTGTGGATAATTTATCTGTTGCGGGTATGGCAGGCGTTTCCTGTTTGACCTCTTGAGTCGCACATGCTGTTAATGCCATAAATGCCATACTGATCAAAATTTGAATGCTTGCTTTCATAAATTACAGTGTATTGATAAGTGAGGTTTTGAGTATTGTAATCTTTAAAAAAGTTTGTGAGCTAAAAAATATGTCTGATGAGCGAGGATGCGGACCATGACTATGAAAATTGACAGTATTTAGCGAGTATGATTTTGTTATACAAACGAATTTTCAGGAAGTGAAGCCTAAAGAATTGTTCATCTAAAAAAAATATTTTGGTTGTACGTAAATTTTTCTTTACAAGTTTGCGAGAAGTCACTAAAAAGTGAGTTTTTAAGGCTAGATTAATTACAACTATGAAAGTATCTAAATCTGTATCAGACAAATCCACGTCTGAAATTGGTGTCGACAAAAATAAAGATGATGGTGATCTTGAAATTGAAGGCTTTGATTTGGGTTTGAGCAATGACTATATAACATTACCGAGTGAAAGTGAGCAAGCTGCAAAAAAAATGGCTGCACGCAGAAAAATTGAATTATATTGGGAGAAAAAACGCCTGCAAGAACAGCTAGGTGATTTTTATGACGATGATCTTGATTTTTAATTTTGCCTTGTTAAGGAGGCTGGGCGGTGTGTTTTATTAAGGATATGTGATTTTTGTTAAATAACAGTTTGTAGCGTGGACCTTGCGACTGGAAGTTGGTTATGCAATTCTCGCCCCCGTCTATACAGCCGGTTTGTTCATGTTTTTAAGTCCATTACAGTTGCCAATTAGCCTTTGCATTGATTTTTCTTATTGGTTTCTTGGCAGCATATCTATCAAAAAAACATCATTTTTTTGTTCTCAGTTATCACGGTTTCGTTGAGTCGGATCGTTCGAAATTTAGCGTTGATTCAAAATATTTTTGATGAAACGGCAGGCATCAATAAAGTCATGCTATTGACCTTTAATGACGGCTATTAGAGTTTTACAGCTATTATAAAAAAATCAATATCCAATCGATTCGGTTTGCTGAAGAGTCGACCCCGGGCTTCTTTAAGTTAGAAGCCCGAGGTCTGCCGAAGGCGCATTTGAATTAGGAAGTGGGATGACTAAATTTTAATTTGTTCAACAGCACCATGGATAACATTAATTAACAATGGGCTAGTTAACTTGCCAGATAATAGATTTGTAATGTTGCTTATGGTGCTATGATTCACAAACAAAGATTGTTTTAACTATTTATCATGCCTAAGTAAAACCGATGAATTTAAATCTGGAAAAAATAAATGGTTGTAGCGTCCTTTTTATTAAGGAAGAACGGATAGATGCGCATAATTCAGATGAATTGAAGGAAGCTGTTTTGCATCTGATAGAGCAAGGCGAAGTCAACATTATTGTTCAGCTGGAACAGGTACGTTTTATTGATAGTTCGGGCTTGGGGGCTTTGCTGTCAGGTTATAAACATGCAGCAGCTAAGTCAGGCAGGCTTGCTATAGCCAACATGCAGCAACAGGTGTTATCGATGTTTGAATTGACTCGTTTAAACAGAGTATTTGAGATCTATGCGGATTTAAATGAGGCTTTCGATAACGAAACATAGAGGTTATATATGTGCAATTCGGTTATTCAGGTAGAAGTAATCATTCCGACCCAGACTAAATACCTGGATTTGATCGGCAGCATCGGCGAGCATATTGCGAAAGAATTGGATGACTACTCCGGTGACCGGGAAGCGTTGGCTTATCATTTAAATCTGGTGTTGACAGAGGCAACCGTCAACGCGATTAAACATGGAAACTTTGACGATCCGAAAGACACGGTCAGAATTACCATTCAAATTCAAGAAAATGAGCTGAATATTAAGGTTTACGATCACGGGCAGGGCTTCGACCTGGAATCTGTGCCGCTACCGGATTTTGAGCATCCAAAAGAAGGCGGCATGGGGATATTCTTCATTCGTACTTTGATGGATTCGGTTAGCTACACTCGACAGGGCGATTGCAATGTGTTGGAAATCATAAAATATTTGAGCTGAATTGAAGGGCAGGCGCATTAATCGGAGTTTATTTTTGGTGGCGAACAAGTAGCAATGGGTAGCTGCTTTTTCAAAGCCGATGCCGGTAAATCCGGGATTTACATCGAAGACAAACTCAACAAATAGCTTGAAGATTTATACTTCGCCCGGCCACGGTTGCGGATTCCTAGCGGCTGATTTTATGCCGATAGCCGCGTTGCTGAAACAGTTTCATAGCTTGCTATGCGCCTGTTTCAGCGCCTTGCTATCGACAAAAATCAACTCGCTATCAT
>JADHTX010000272.1 GCA_016784875.1 Methylobacter sp. | reverse complement strand
GTGGAGACCGACTTTCTTGCGCTCTACCTTACGGGAGTCACGAGTAACAAATCCTGCCTCACGCAGGGTTGGGCGTAGCGACTCATCGTAATTCATCAGGGCACACATGTAATTGTAGGCATCTTCAAACACAGAGCGAATTACATAGGCCCGCTGGTCGCCGCCTTTGGCTTCCAACTGTTGCAAGGCCGGGAACAGGTCGTTATCGAGAAACTGTTTCAGCGCATCGCCGGTCATGCCCTCGGCATTGGCAGCCCAGTTGCGCCAGCGGTAGGCATCCGGCAGCGGTGATTGATAATTGTCTTGCAGGATCTCCCACTCGCTTTCACGATCGTCAAAGATTTTTAAAAACAGCATCCAGACTAGCTGGCTCAAGCGTTGGGCGTCGCCGTCGACACCGACGTCTTTGCGCATGATGTCTTGGATGGATTTAATGGTGGAGGAAATGCTCATGGATGGATTATTTTTTATCGGTAAAGGTGGTATTAGGCGTAGAGGTGTTGTTCTAACTCATACAGGGCAGCCAGATAAGCGGGTTTTCCGCCAAAGGCTGACACCAGTTCGCTGGCGGTGCCCATGTTTTTGAACGGATCAAGAGTCAGAATTTTAATGTCTTCGATGTTTTCTATGCCGGTATCGGCGTATTTTTCCAGCAGGGTTTCCAGCACTTGGCGTGCTTGTTTGCCGTATTTGACAAAGTAGTTGCGCTTTTTGACTTGGTCGGCGCGTTCGCGACGAGTTAGTGGTGGTTGGTCAAAGGCGACATGACAGATCAGGTCGAACGCGTCAAAGCCTTTGCCTACTTCATCGGCCAGAGCTTCCAGTAGTAGGCCGTGCTCTTCCAACTCTTTTAGAATGGCGGCCTTACGCTCGGTTTTGCTCCAGCGACGTAAAAAATCATCCAGCGAGGAATAATCCTTGCGCACCGTTGAGCGGGTGTAATCCTTCAGCGATTCGGTAATGAGCTTGCCTTCCGGCCCATAATATTGAACGCGCTCGGCGACGACATAGACCGTCACATCACCAAGCACATATTTTACGCGTTTGGTTCCGGATTCTTCTTCGCCAAAATCGCCTTCATCTTGCCCAGCTGCATCTCCTGTATTCGGTGGAACAGGATTACCGTTTTCATCGAAAGTGGTTTCAGGATCATCTTCTGGCGGCACCGGTGAAGCACCGTCTTTCGGCACATAAATCATCACCGGTTCGCCATCAAAATCCTTATCGGCAAACAGCTCGGTCGCCTTTTTAAAATCCATGATGGTGAACCAATATTTATCGAAATCCTCGTTGATGCGGGTGCCGCGCCCGATGATTTGCTTAAACTCGGTCATCGACTTGATGTGCTGATCTAGCACGATCAATTTGCAGGTTTGTGCGTCGACGCCGGTGGTCATCAGTTTGGAGGTGGTGGCGATGACCGGGTAACGCTCTTCCGGGTTGATGAAGTTATCCAGCTCGGCTTTGCCTTCGAGTTCATCGCCGGTAATACGCATGATATATTTGCGGTTTTCCTTAACCCGTTCGGGATTCAGATTGACCAAGGCTTGACGCATGCGCTCGGCGTGGTCGATGTCGTCGCAGAACACAATGGTTTTGGCGTAAGAATCAGTCGCAACCAGAAATTCGGTGATTTTTTTTGCGACCAGTTCGGTGCGTTTTTCCAGCACCAAGGTGCGATCCATATCAATCTGGTTGTAAACACGGTCTTCAACCAACTGACCGTTTTTGTCGGTCTGGCCTTTGCTAGGCCGCCAGCCTTGCACATCTCTGTCGATGTCGATGCGCACTACTTTATACGGCGCAAGGAAACCGTCTTCGATGCCTTGCTTTAACGTATAGGTGTAAACCGGTTCGCCAAAGTAATAAATGCTGGAAACGTCTTTGGTTTCTTTGGGCGTGGCGGTTAAACCGACATGGGTTGCCGATGAAAAATACGCCAGAATCTCGCGCCAGGCGGAGTCTTCTACTGCGCTGCCCCGATGACATTCGTCGATTACAATCAGATCAAAAAAATCCGGCGAGAACTGCTTGTAGATATTTTGCTCTTCTTCGCTGCCGGTGACCGCCTGATACAAAGACAGATAGATTTCATAACTTTTGTCGATCTGGCGTTTGCTGATCTTGGTCATTGCTGCGCCCAAGGGTTTGAAATCATTGTTCTTGGTTTGATCCACCAGAATGTTGCGGTCAGCCAGAAACAGGATACGTTTTTTGGTGCCTGATTTCCATAAACGCCAGATAATCTGGAAGGCGGTATAGGTTTTTCCGGTACCGGTTGCCATAACCAACAAGATGCGCTGCTGAGCTTTGGCGATGGCCTCTACCGTATTGTTGATGGCAATGGCTTGGTAGTAACGCGGGGAGCGACCGGTGCCGTCATCGTAATACGGCATTTCTACCACATGTCGAGCTTCTGGCGTTTCCAGCCCCTTCCATTGGCAATAACGCTGCCAGAGTTCTGCGGGGGATGGAAAGGCATCCAGCGACAGTTCCTGCTCAATCTTATCAGCCAATCCGGTACGATCATGCAGCAAAAAGGCGTCGCCATTGGAACTAAATACAAACGGCAAACCCAGGGTTTCAGCATAGTTTAGTGCTTGCTGCATACCGGCACCCAAGCTATGGCTATTGGTCTTTGCCTCGATCACGGCCAGCGGAATGTTTGATTTGTAATACAGGATGTAATCGGCGCGCTTTTGTTCCCCACGGGCATGCAACTTGCCGCGCACGATAATTCGCCCTTTGGTGAAACTGACTTCTTCCCTAATCTGGCTATGTAAATCCCATCCTGCAGCAGTAATGGCCGGAGTAATATACTTAGTGCAGATGTCGCGTTCAGAGAGGCTTTTTTTGTCGACCATGGGCGGGAATGTCCTTATTATTTTGGGAAATTGGTGACGCTGATTGATGCTCTGATATTATAAGCCGGTATGGTAGCACGTCCGACACATGCGTTTCCCCCGGCATTAGTTAAAGAGGCAATGATTTCCTAAAATTAATTTCCCCATCAGACGGGCCGAATTATGGTGTCTCATTTGGACAAGATTGGGTTACGCTCCAGTCTGGTGCAATGCTGCGATACTTAATTAACCATAGACATAACAATAGTTAATCTTTTGACAATTTCGTTATCGGCCACATCAAATCCGGAATTTACCTGCACAAACTGGATATAGCGTGATGGTGGCGTTTGTAGATATTGGTTGGCAACTAGACTTTGTTTGCGTCACCTAAGTTGCTTCCTTAACGGTTAATACTCGAAGGCAGTATGTCAGTAAACGTTCTACCTGAGTTTCTGGGGAGATTTTGAATACCTGAATACTTCGATCTGCGCTGGCGCGACAGGGTTCCGATTAAAAATCCTGTTTTATATCAGCTGGCAATGCAGGCCAGCGGACGAATGCAAAAACCCAAATCATGGTAATGTTGACGATAGGAATTAATAATACTAACACCCACCAGCGATCGAAACCGGCTTTCTGCAAAATACGAACACCGAGCCATAGACAAAACGCCACATAAATCGGCAGCAATATATAAAATAGCGTCATCATAAAATATCCTTTTCTTGACGCAGATTAGGCCAAGGCACCAGAGCCAACTGCATAAAAATAAGGAGTAAGCCGAAGCCAGGCAAAAACACCAATGCTGCCCACGCAGGATGAAAACCGGCTTTTTTATAGATTAAGCATACGGGCAAAAAAATTAACAACCCGATAATGAAAACCTGAACCATTTCTTGAAAAATCATTATTACCCCTTGTCCGACATCAAATACTTTCCCTGACCCTTCGGAACAAACCAGAATAAAAGGTCAGGCTTATTCTGCCGACTATTGTAAGCTCGCTAAATCAATAACGAAACGATACTTTACATCACTTTTCAGCATCCGCTCGTAGGCTTCGTTAATCTGCTGGATTGGGATTATTTCAATGTCCGAAGTGATGGCGTTGTTTGCACAAAAATCGAGCATCTCCTGGGTTTCTTTCAAGCCACCAATCAAAGAACCCACTATACGACGACGCCTAAAAATCAGATTGGAGATAGAAGGTGACGGATGTGGATGATCAGGTAAATCCACTAGGCATAAAGCACCATCACGCTTTAACAATACGGTGTAATCGTCCAGATTATGCGGTGCCGCAACGGTATTCAGGATAAAGTCAAAACTGACAAGATGATTTTGCATCTCTTCCGTATTTTTAGATAGCACCACTTCATCAGCGCCCAGTCGTTTGGCATCCTTCACTTTCTCGGGTGACGTGGTAAAAAGCACGACGTAAGCGCCAAAGGCATGGGCAAACTTTATCCCCATGTGGCCCAGTCCGCCCAAGCCAACGACGCCGACTTTGTCGCCTCCGCCTACCTTCCAGTGCCTCAATGGGGAATAGGAGGTAATTCCCGCACACGGTAAGTGTCAATATTGATATGTCGTATAAAAGTTGTTTAACTCAGCGTAAATCCGCTCATCCCATTCGACAAGCTCATGACAGGCTTCGGCAGGCTCAGGACGAACGGATTTACTTTTACCCGTCAAGATAAGCTTGACTGAGTACTAGACTTGAAACAGAGACTACAATTATGTTGCTACAACCCTATCTGGATAAGACTTTAAATTACCGCAAACAACGGCGAAAAGCACGCAAGACACAAATAAACAAACGATCATCCGAACACTGATGTATATTTCGCTCATCCTTGTAGATCTTTAAGGCGCGCCTTAAACAAAAATACCAATGGCTTAATTAGGCAATACTTTACCAAAGACTGCAGTTTTGAGAACATAACCGACAACGATACTGATGAAGTCATGCATAAGCTCAATCACCATCCTCTATGCACTGAATGTTAAAATATCTCAAGGTCTTTTTTCCAAGCAAGAGAAATAGATCTTATGATTATTAGGATTGCTCTTCGGAGTTGAATCCGCCATATCTCAACCATATAACTAAACATAACTGGTGTTAAATGAAGGCAGCGCACAAAGATCTCTACAGAATACTTGGCGTCATTGATAGTGCAGAGTTAGTGGTTATTAGAGCGGCATA
>JADHTX010000271.1 GCA_016784875.1 Methylobacter sp. | reverse complement strand
CGCGGGCATGATTCATCGCGAATTCGCCATTTCTAATGAAGCTGTCCGCATTTTCGCCATCTCCTGGATAGGAGACAATGCCGATACTGATTGTCAGATAAATTTCGTTGTCATCCACTTCGAATGGAGCGGCCATCTCTTTGAAAATGCGTTTGGCTACTTTGGCGCTGTCACGGATATCGTGAATATAATTGATCACGACGGTGAACTCGCTGTCGCCCAGTCTGGAAACGGTCACATCTGTACTGACCCCTCTGATTTCAGAGTCTATTTCAACATCCCTGGCAACAGCGACATAGTCGCTGTCTCGTATCGCATACTTTAAGCGCTCTGCAAACATTTGCAGGACGCGATCTCCAATAGTAGAACCCAGTGTTTCGTTGATGCGGTTGAATCGGTCAATACCTACAAAAAGCCCCACCATGAAAATCTTAAATCGATCGCAATAGTTGATGGCCTGCTTTAGGATTTCCTTGGATAGGGTGCGGTTAGGTAAATTGGTCAGGACATCATAATTGGAAAGACGATGTACTTGATCTTCGATCTGACGTCGTTCGGTGACATCTTGAACCGTGCCATATAGTTTTTCGACTCTATGTTGCTGTATTTCTGCTTTTCCCTGAATATGCACTATGTGTACCGACTCATCGGCGTGTATGAGTCGAACCTCTAAGGAGAAAGCGCGGCCGGTTTTGGTGCAGAGTTCCAGTGCTTGTTGCAGATATTGGTCATCGGAAGGATGGACGGTCTTGAACAAATCGAGCCGTGCGCTATGATGACTTTCCGATGCAATACCCAGCACATTTAATGCTTCTTGCGAATAAGTTACGTGGTCGGTAGCGACGTCCCAATTCCAGTTGCCCAGATGGGCAATTTTCTGGGCATTGTTTAACACGGCTTCGCTACGTGCCAAATTCCCTAATGCTTCGCTAGCTCGCACCATATAACGTAGACGGTGAGGTAAAGTCGGCCAGTTGATCGGCTTGGCAATAAAATCCGTCGCTCCCAGATCGAAAGAGCGATGGATAGAGTCTACATCGTCGGCTCCGGTTAGCATGACGATCGGTAACAAGGCGGTGCAGGGTAGGGCGCGGAAAGCCTTAAGGCAGGCAAAACCATCCATTTCCGGCATCATTACATCAAGTAAAACCAGATCGGGACGGTATTCGTTGTACATTTCCAAGCCTGCCTGACCGCTATCTGCTGTTAATACCTTAAAGCCTTCGCGGGACAGAATATCTTTTAGCAACAGGCGAGTCATGTTATCGTCGTCAATTGTCAAAACCAGCGGACAGGGTTCTTGAATTATAGTGTTCATATTGACTCCAGTTCCGATTGTAAGATTTTTACCGTGTCATGGTAGGATTGTTCCAGTTGACTCACGGCTAGCGCGTCAATTTCAGTAAATCTATCTTTAGCGGTTTGTTCCAAGGAGCGGGCGATTTCGGATAGTTTTGTTGCCCCCACGTTGGCAGCAGCTGACTTGATGGTGTGGGCAGCACGGTGTACGGTTTCTGCATTGCTTTCCAGGATGCCGGTTTTTATTTCTTTCAGTTGCAATGGCGTATTAATAAAAAATAGCTGTAACGCTTTCTGTACCAGAGTTGCCCCTCCCATATTTCGTAACATTGCCAAAGATTCCCGGTTCACATGCTCATTATCTACAGATAACGAAGCCCTAGGCTGAGAACTGAAATCGGATATTCCGGCAAACTTTTTTAAGATTGTCTGCAACGCTTCCAACCGGAAAGGTTTGGAAATATAGTCATCCATGCCGGCGGCAAGACAGAGTTCTTTGTCACTGTCAAGTGCGTTAGCGGTCTGCGCGATAATTGGGATGCGTTTCCGATTGAAATTAGTCTCTTCTTCTCGGATATGTTTTGCGCTTTCGTAGCCATCCATGTCCGGCATCATGCAGTCCATTAAGATCAGGTCTATGCCTCCCTGTCGCCAAAGTTCCAGCGCTTCCAGGCCGTTATTAGCCATAACTACCGTACAACCTAATTTTCCCAGCATTGCCCGTCCGACCTCCTGATTTACCGGATTATCCTCTGCCATCAGAATATGCAGACCCAGTAATTCTGTTTCCGGGGCGCTGTAGTTGGAGACTGCAAATAGATTCATCAGCGCGTTATGGAGAACTCTTTTGCGCAAAGGTTTAGTGAGATAAAGATTGCAATCGCTCCCACGTACGTCTGTCTGTTCGCCTTCAACCACGGCGGAAGTTAAAGTGATCACTCGCGTCGCGTCAAAACGTTTATCAGCGCGGATATGGCGGGTCAATTCTGCACCGGACATAGCGAGCAATTTCATGTTGATCAAGGCCACGTCAAATAGTTGTTTCCGGCTAACACTTCGATCCAGAAGCTCAAGTGCGCGGGTACCGTTTTCTGCCACACTAGGTATCATGCCGAATTCGAATAAATGTCCTTTAACAATATAGGTATTGATAGGATTGTCATCAACGAGCAGCACCCGTTTACCGGATAAAGCGGTGTGCGCCAAAGGAAAATGTTCAGTAGTCAGTGCCGGCTGCAAACAAATTTTCAGGCGAAATTCCGAACCCGCACCCGGTACGCTGCTCATTTCAATCTCCCCGCCCATCAACACAGCCAGATCTCTGCTTATGACAAGTCCCAAGCCCGTTCCGCCATATTTGCGCGTAGTCGAGCCGTCCGCTTGGCTGAAGGGTTTGAACAATTGTGTCGTCGTCTTAGGCGCTATTCCAATGCCTGTATCGCGTACGTAAAAACATAAAGCAATTCCCTGTCGATATTTACTATTGTCCAGATCAAGACGGGCAATAAGTCGAATGCTACCTTGATCGGTAAACTTGATGGCATTAGAGAGCAGGTTGGCTAAAATCTGCCGAATGCGATACGGATCGCCACGAAAATTCAGAGGCACATTGGCCGCTATTTCATATTCCAGAACAATGCCTTTGTTGTGAGCTCTCTCCTGGAATAGGGAAGTCGTTTGTTCCAGCAGATCCTCAAGATGGAAATCCAGTATCTCCAGTTCCATTTTACCCGCTTCAATCTTGGAAAAATCGAGAATGTCATTAATGATAGAGAGTAATGCATCCGCAGAGTTGTACACGGTTTCTGTATATTTTTGCTGCAAGGGTTTGAGTTCCGTTCCGAGCAACAGTTCGGTCATGCCTAGCACGCCATTCATAGGGGTGCGAATTTCATGGCTCATATTGGCTAAGAATTGCGACTTAGCTTTGCTGGCGGCTTCGGCTTGCTCTTTTGCGTTAATGGCATCTTGAATAGCTAGCTCAAGGCTGAGGTTTTTTTCTGATAATTCCAGGGTGCGGGCAATTACTTGTTGTTCAAGATGAGCCCGATATTGCTCCAATTCCTGATCGCGTTGCTGAATTTCGGTCAACATGGTGTTGTAAACACACGCCATTTCGCCAAATTCATCCGAACTGATTTGCTTGATTCGCTGGCTGAAGTTTTTTTCATGGGTTACTTTTCGCATAGCCTGCATCAATTCTAGTAGTGGAGCAAGGAACCCCCGTTGCAGTTTTCTGGAGACAAAAAGAATGGATATGCCGGTAAAAATAATAATCAGACTGATGATTAAATAAAACCGTTTGAGTAAGGCCTGTAAACCGCTTTGATCGTCGGCTAAATGCAAAATGCCTTGCAGTTCGCCGTCCAGCAGTATGGGTCTAAGTAAATGCAGCACATTGTCTTCGTCATAAATAATGACTTGCCGGTACGGCGACGACGTTGCTTTTTCAGCGTCTATTTCAAATAATCGACAATACCAAGCAACTAGTTGTGAGCGCAGGGTTTGAATCAAATTCTGCGTTTGTGTATCGTTTTCCGAAATGGTGATCAGTGATTTAATGGTTACGCCGTTCAAAGCTGTCAGCGATTTTTTGGACGATTGGTAGGCAGCAAAAATAGTACCGGCATTATTATACAAATAAGCCGCGATCAAGCTGGGCTGACTACTCATGCTGTTTAACATCTCCTGGCCGGTTTTGGTGTCATTAAAAGTTAATGAGGCGGAACCGTTCCAGGCAATAACATCTGCGATTAACACTAATTTTTTTTCGGTATCGTTCTTTTGGGTGAGGTATTCGTTGATTACGACCGCAGCTGTTGCCAGAAGTAAAGCCAAAATGGCTGTTAAAGTCATAATTGAGATTAACTTGATACGTATGGGAGCATTATTAAACCATTTCATAATCATTTTTTTTGTTTGCCGAGAATGTGAGTCAGTTTTAATAATCGTGCGCTGATATTTAAATTAGAATCGCGCACTACAGGCAGGTTGACATGCAAGGTGATTTTCCCATTAAAATTTTCTAAGCCGATCATGCCGCCTTGCACAGCAAAATCGAAGCCTTCGCCGATGGTCAATAGAGGGCGGTTTATTATTCCGTCAAGCACTTGTAGTAATATGTTTTGTTTTAAGTCGCTGATATAAAGTACGTGACATTGATCGAAATTTCCTAAGTGCGATAAATTAATCAACTGTAACGTTTTATCGCCTACCGCTTTATGGGCAATGTCGGCAAAGGATTGCTGCGTCGTTTTATCGCCTAACACACAGAATTTAATGGTGCCGTACATTTTTGCCTCAGTTGGCCATGTAGTGAAACGTACAATATTCAACGCTAGATCTGCCAATACAGTTTGTTCTTCCAGAGACTGGGCGAGTGTTGGCATATTGGTGTTAAGTAATAAACCCAGGCCTAGCAACAATGGCAGAAATTTTCTAACCTGGGTATTCATCGGTCAGAAATTCCCGTTTTTTATGCATGCCCTGATTGGTTGCGTTCGGCATGGTTTGAGTATCGTGCTTGAAATGGATTTTATGCCAGAGCAAAAGGGATTGAATTCCAGCTTTTTAGTTACGCCGCCGATGCATAATAATGCTTCGTGCATCCAGGATGCATATTTGATGATAACTCCATTCACCGCACTAATCTCCACAGTGCTGTACTAGAGCCATGGATGACTTTATTGCTTATGGCAAAGGTCGCTGCCGGATCATTCTTTCGGGTTTGTGTTTTTTTGAAGGCCAAAAAGACTTCGATATTCAG
>JADHTX010000270.1 GCA_016784875.1 Methylobacter sp. | reverse complement strand
ATGATAGCGAGTTGATTTTTGTCGATAGCAAGGCGCTGAAACAGGCGCATAGCAAGCTATGAAACTGTTTCAGCAACGCGGCTATCGGCATAAAATCAGCCGCTAGGAATCCGCAACCGTGGCCGGGCGAAGTATAACTCTTCACTGAAAGATTTGATTTGTTTTTCGAACAAAGGGATTTGCTGCTCCAGCTCCCTGTTGATGGTTTCTCCTATCGCTCGCAAGCTTTTAAAAACATCTCCGAAAGGCAGGTTTGAAAGATTATTGAGCGTTCGCTGATAATCGACTTTCCATAGATCGTTTTCTTTTAATAAAACGGTATCAAATGACAAATCCTTGTTGTTTTCAGGTCTTTTTAAGGTCATGACTGTTGCTACAGTGGCATTGGAACCGTCGATTAAAATCGCCCCGGTCTTTACCGTAGCCTCTTCCAGATTTTGCTGTTTAGTCACCAGATGTTGAGACTCCTGAGTGGCGTATTTTCTGGCTGATTCAAGATTGCCTTCGGCCATCGCTTCCCAAAATGCCGTGGTAACCTGTTCTGGGGTTAATACGGCCTGACAGCCGCTCAGCAAGAACAATAGACTTAAAAGTCCCATTAAGCCAGCCAGGCTTTTCTTGGTGTGATAACAAGGGAAGCACTTTAATAAAACTTTAGTTGTCGCCATCGGAAGCCCCCTGGAATTTTCTGCAAATTCAAGTAAAAGTTATTTGAAACATACGGTAGCCTGAACATCGGCTCACGGACGGAAAATGTTATTTATACTGAGATGGGGGCCGCTCTCCATCGATTCAAGGTGATATTATCTGGCTTGAGACATAACGCTTCATTAACAAGCACAGAAATCTTCGTGTTTTCCAGCGTACTTCGTGATAGATTTGAATATCGGTACAAAATTTGTATTGGCGACTGGGTTTTTAATTAAGCCTACACATGACTGTGAAAGCATTTATTTTTAGAAAAAGTTAAAGAATAACCACGAAGAACACGGACGACTTACAGGACAGTTGACGAAAGAACGAAATTTTTATTGCATTGACGTCATGTCGTTATTTTCTCTTCTCTGTGGTAAATAATTTTTTCAGTCCGATTATGATGATTCTTTCACCATCTCGATAGCAGAATTCAACGCATGACAAGGCATCCAACCAAGGAGATATTTTATGGTCGACAGAAGACACTTTATTAAGAAGTCCGCAGGCAGTCTGGCAGCGCTCGGGGGCTTAGCATTGTTGCAACGATCGGGCCTTACGGTTGCTACGGGTGCCGAAGAGGCAACGCTCATGGACGCTCTTCCCGGCAAAGAGGCGCTAATTAAAAAAACTTTCCGTCCGCCGAATTACGAAACCCCTATCAATTATTTCGATGCGCCTTTTACGCCCAATAATCGCTTCTTTGTGCGTTACCATCATGCTGTCATTCCCGATGTGAACATCAACGAATGGCGACTGCGCATCGGCGGCGATGCTATTCACACTCCAATGGAACTCAACCTTGAACAATTGCGCAAGGATTTTAAACAAGTAGAAATCGCCGCGCTTTGTCTATGTTCCGGTAATCGCCGAGGTTTGTTTCAGCCGCATGTTCCCGGCGTACAGTGGGGTTCCGGCGCTATGGGCAATGCTTTGTGGCGCGGCGTTCGCCTGAAAGATGTACTCGCGAGAGCCGGAATCGATAAATCCGCTCTGGAAGTCAGTCTGGCCGGTGCCGATTCCGGCGTACTGCCGACAACGCCAAACTTTGTCAAAAGCCTGCCGCTGACCAAAGCGCTGGATGAAAATACCCTGATCGCTTTCGAAATGAATGGCGAGCCTTTGCCGCACTGGAACGGCTTTCCTGCCCGCCTGGTCATTCCCGGTTGGACCGCCACTTATTGGATCAAGCATTTGAATGCGCTTAATGTCATATCCAAACCCTTTGACGGCTTTTGGATGAAGAGTGCATACCGCATACCCAAGGATCGCTTCCCCAGCGGACAATTTAGCTCGCAGGAGACTGAGACGGCTATGCCGATTACGGAGATGGTGGTCAATTCATTAATCACTAACTTGGAAGACGGCCAGACCCTATCTAACAGCAAGTCGATAGAGATCAAGGGCGTAGCTTGGGATAGCGGCAACGGCATCGCACGAGTGGAAATTTCCACGGATGGCGGCAGCAATTGGCAGCAGGCTACACTAAAACAAGATTACGGACGATTTTCCTGGCGTCAATGGCAATTAGACTTTGAGCCTAAACATCCCGGAGCTTACCGAATTATGGCGCGAGCCACCAGTCATTCCGGCGAAAGCCAGGGGCTGGAGCCTATCCCTAACCCTTCCGGCTACCACCATAATGCCGTGCAGAACATTACCATTCAATTGGTTTGAGGAGAATATTATGCGAACGCTGATTTTGTTATTATCGTTTTTCGCCGCCACGGCAACAGCCGGGGAAAATCAGATATTTTTGAAGGATCGGCCCGGCAAAAATCTCGTCGTTGCCCAGTGTGCAATGTGTCATAGCCTGGACTATATCAATCTGCATGCCACGATTCTGGATCGGGGCGGCTGGGAAAAAACAGTCGGCAAGATGATCAATATTATGGGGGCGCCAATCAATGATGCCGACAAACAAGTCATCATCAATTATCTGGCACAGAATTACGGAAAATAACGGTTGCCGATGGTTTTTCTTATGTAAAGGCGTAGGGCGTGCCGCGCGTCAAAGTCATATTAAGCCCAGAAGGAAGGAGCGCATGGCACGCCCTATGGCTGCTTCATCTAAAAATGGAAACCTTTGTATTTATCTCTTCGAATATATTCTTGTTTTTCGTGGGCTAATTGAATTATTCTGACCGTACCGGCTTAAATTTTTTACACTTTCTGGAAGCTTCCCTCACATGATTACCCAACGCTCGATTTGTTTATTCAGTGTGCTGTTAGTTGCGCTGTTGCCGCCCTGTGCCGCTGCCGTTCCAAACACGCATATTTCTGTGATTGTGTCCCTGGTTGACAACGTATCACAAGGCATCGTGCCGGTTCCTGCAAAAATAGGCAATGGCGACGATCCGCGCAACAATCTCTATTGGGGGGCGCTTTACGGCGTGAAAACTTTTTTGAGCAAGGCCGATGGCTGGCGAAAGTTGGGCTGCGAAAAAGAGATTAGCGACACTATATTGGAGCGCTGCGAGTTTGCCTGGAAGGACAAGCTCACCGTTACCGCCGATGCTTATCGCGGCAGCCGGATTGATCAGGCGATGCTTGACTTTATGCAACAAGCCGCCACTCCGCCCAACGCGAAAGAGCGTGAAATGGTAGTGTTCATCGGCCATGACGGCTTGATGGACGAACAAAACCAGTCGATCATCGAACGCTTTCCAAAACATGCCGGACACGATAAACAAGCCGTTGTCCTGGCCTGCTTGAGCGAAGAGTATTTCTCCGAACATTTGCAAGCCGCAGGTTCAAAGCCGGTAGTAACCACATTTAGCTTCATGGCGCCGGAAGCCTATGTATTGGAAGCGATTGCCCGTGGCTTTGCAAATCAGGCAAGTGAAGGGGAGTTGCGCAATTCTGCCGGTGCTGCTTACGCCAAATACCAGCGTATCTCAGCCAAAGCGGGAAAGTCGGTTTTTATCGCAAAAAATTCAAACTAGGTTTATAAGTTCGGCAAGTTCTTCTAACCTTATAATCCCAATAAGTTCACGTGTTATCGAGACTGTGAACTCATTTACCACGGAGAACACGGAGAACACGGAGAAAATAAGGACATTAACTCGAGGCGTTTAAAACTTTGTGTTCTCCGTGGTTATTCTTTCTCGGATGTAATCGCTTCCCAGCATTGCCGTGCCGTTTGCCTGACTTCTTCGTCTACGTCGTCAAGCATTTTCTCCAACAAAGCCGGTGGCGCTCTTAATGCAACTTCGTAGCGAACGGTCCAGTCGGTGTCCTTGATCATCAAGGTCAGATCGTCCGCATCAATGCGCTGGGCAACGATACGACGAATGCCGACTTCGGTATCGTTTACCATTAAACCGAGACTGACGCAGGGGAGACGCTCAGCAACGGTACGCCTAACTTCGTTATCCGAATCTGCTGCCATGCGAAATAAGCGTCCGGTCGGCAGGCGTTTGGCGACATAAACGCGCACCAAATAATCCGTGTCATCGACCAGTAATTCCATCTGCTGTTCCGGCAAACGGTCGGCGACGGTGATCCTGACTTCCCGGTCAGAATCGTTGCGAAATTCCATTAACCATTCCAGCGGTATTCGATAAGCCAGTACTCGTCTTACTGCCTCGTCAGGATCGGAAAGTAGTGGTTGCAGCTGGCTAATGGGCAAATAGCGTGCGGCGATTGCTCGGCGTTCCCAAAAATCGTCTTGAGTATAATCTGCGGCATAGTCGGGATGGGTGCGGAAAAATCGGTCGATTTGTCGGCCGCTTTCAGCAGCTACGCAACAATCGCCCGGTTTACAAGTTCCTGAAGCTAACAGTGAGTCGCGATAACTACACAGGTTGCAGTCAGCTAATGGGGTTAAATCAGTGACGGTATCGGTTTGCGTCATACCTTGGCAACCTCTGCTAATGTCGGCAGCAATTGCGGAGTAATTTGTTCCAGCCAGATTCTAATTCTTTCGTCGGTTAAATGCGGCTGGGTGCGTTGATCCAGTACCAATCCGACAAACCGATTATCGATGACCGCATCGGAGTTTTCGAACTTATAGCCCTCGGTACTCCAATGGCCGATGATATTGGCGCCCTGGCCGTAAAATAACCGGTAAAGATGAATCATTGAGCTGGCGAAACGATCCGCATACCTCTCCTGATTGCCCAAGCCGAATAGTGCGACACGTTTGCCGGACAGATCTATGCCGTCCAGATGAGGCATAAACTCCTGCCAATTACGCTCCAGACAGCCGGTCGACAAGCCAGGCAATTCACCAATACCGTAACTGGGCGTACCCAAAATAAGCGCATCATAGTGCAACAATTCGGCAGCACTGGTACGGTTGATGTTTTTGGGTTTATCGGCAAACCCTTCACCTAGCTGTTTAAAAATACTTTTGGCTACCAGCCTCGTACTACCGGTATCGGTTCCAAAAAAAATGCCGATTTTGCTCAT
>JADHTX010000269.1 GCA_016784875.1 Methylobacter sp. | reverse complement strand
CGGAACTATAGAGTCGCTGCTGGCTAATGTGGAGCGTTCCAAAAGCAGGAAGATGGAGGCACGGACGGCCGGTTTGGTCGTCGAAGTTCGTACCAGGCAAACCAAGAGCGGAAAAACCATGGGCTTTGCGACGATTGACGACCGAACCGGAAGAATTGAAATTGCGGCTTTCGGCGAGATTTATGAAAAATATCGGGGTATTTTTTCTCGTGATAGCCTGTTGGTTGCCGAAGGGACATTGGGGGTTGACGATTATTTGGGAACATTGCGTTTAACGGTAGAAAAACTGTACACGATGGAGCAGGCCAGAGAAGTTAATGCCAGAAGCGTTCAATTGGTGTGGGATGCGGCAGGCAATCAGCAGGAAGATCATGGCTTTATTACGAGGCTGACGGCTGCTTTGGAGCCTTTTAAGGGGGGGAATTGCCCGGTGGGAATCAGTTATACATCAAAGGTTGCCAAAGCAAATTTACAGCTGGGTGATATGTGGCGCGTCCATCCTACCGATGAACTGGTGGCGAGACTGAGGTCGTTGCTGGGGAGCGCGGCTGTAGAGGTTAAGTACAGGTAAACCTAAAAAACCTCAGTTCATCACAGAGGCACGGAGAACACAGAGTAAAGTCATTGGCTTGAAAAAACATCCCTACATCCGGTGAGTGAGCGACTGATAAGCTCTAACACTCTGTGGTTAACAACTGATTTATTTAGGATTATCCCTTTGCACCGATTAATTCCAGATAGCCGTTTTTATAGCTTGGGTACTGGAATCGATAACCCAGTGCTTTTAATCGGGCATTGCTACAGCGTTTGTTCATGCCTGCTTCATTGGCACTATCTCTGGCAGTTGGCAATGGGTAATGCAACTGTTCTGTCAGCCATGTCATCACGTCCCAGATCGGCGCAGGGTCGTCATCACTGGCAAGGTAGCATTGCGACAATGCCTTGCCTGCCAAGCGCTGTTCCAGTAAAAAAGCTAAGACGCCGATGCAGTCCTGCTGATGTATCCGATTGGTAAAATACGGCGGACTTTGCTGTATGTCCGGAGCTTGCATTGCCTGCCTTAACAGATATTCCCGCCCCGGTCCGTATATGCCGGAAAAGCGCACGACAATATTTTTCGGATTTAACGCTGTTAATCGTTGTTCTGCCTGCCTGATCAAGCGGCTGGTGATTTTGTCCGGTTCTGCGGCTGAATTTTCATCTACCCATTCTCCAAGTGTTTGACCGTAGGCGCTGGTGGATGAAACCATGATCCAGTGCGTGTTCGGGAGTCTTGCGAGCAGGTTATTCAAGCCGGTTTCATAAACGGTGCGGTAGCTTTGTTCGGTGCGCTCGTCAGGCGAAACGATAAAAAACGCTTCGATAAAATCGCTGTCCAAGTCTGCCAATTCGGTCGGTGAACTTATATCGGCAGCGACATAGCGAATAGGGCCGGACGCGGATTGAGGCGGTTTGCGTTTTAAACCGGTGACGTCGTGACCCTGTGCCGATAATACTCCGGCAAGTTCCGAACCAATCGTACCGCAGCCGATAATTAAGATTTTTGCCATTTATAGTTGGTTAATGAGTTGCAGTTCTTGCGGATAAGGCGACATGTAATAGGATTCTTCTATATACGGATCGGGGTTTTTACGGAAATGGTGTTTAAGTAGGGTTAAGGGCACTATCAAGGGGACGTAGCCATTGCGGTAATTTTCTATTACTTCGCAAAGTTCGGTTTTATCGTCCGCGCTTAAATCCTTTTTTAAATAGCCTTGAATATGCTGCAAGACATTGACATGATTTTTGCGGGTAGCGACCTTTTTAAGTGTAGTCATTAGTTGCAAAATATACTGCTCTGCAACGGTTGTAAGGACAGCTTTGGTCATACCTGCTAACAGTTGTCCCAAGTCGCGATAATCGTCATGACTCATAATGATGAGCTTATGGCGGGCATGAAAGTGAGTCAAGCGGGTTACTGTCAGTCCATCAGCCAGCATCGTTTTCCAGCGGTACAGCACATAAACGCGCTGAATGAAATTTTCCCGCAACCCGGGGTCGCCAAGCCTACCTTCTTCCTCTACCGGCAGTAACGGATTATTACGCATCATTTCCTGGGCATAAATGCCTATGCCGTCTTTATGCGCTTGAACGCCCCCATAAACTTTTACTCGTTCCATGCCGCAACTGGGCGAATCCTTCTTTAAAATATATCCGCATAAGTCGGCGTGTAAATCTTTTTGATATTCAGCATGGCTGCGTAAACGATCTGTTACATCGATTTCAGGATTTTTAATGCCGACACAGCGCACCGTATTATCGATTTTTACCAGGTGAATGGTTGGGCGTGGCGTACCTAGGCCAATTTCTACTTCAGGGCAAAAAGGTTGGAAATCAAAATATTCACTTAAAGTACCGGTAATATAAGAATCCCGTTTATGCCCGCCATCAAAACGGACATTTTGACCTAATAAACAACCGCTGATACCGATAGGGATTTTTTTCATAAAAGTTGATTATTTTGGAGGTGTAAGGTATTTCACTTTAGCACTAAAACTTTACGCTGTAGATAGTTTTTGTATTGCTGGCATTTGCGCCTGATTGATGAGATGCTTTTATTACGGTAGACTTTTTGAGGAGCTATACTAATGCAATTTAGAACTATTGTTTATATTATCGTTATGACGTTAAGTACAGCAACTCAGGCCGCAGAAAAACAATTACCGCCTTGTCCGAACAGTCCTAACTGCGTTTCCAGCCAGGCGACGGACGCTGACCATTTTATTACGCCGTTTAAAATTATCGGCAATGTTGAGCAGGCGTGGACGGCACTGAAAACAGCTTTGCTGAGTCAAAGCCGCACGGAAATCACCAGCGAAACCGGCAACACCTTACATGCTCAGGCAACCAGTCTGGTATTTCGCTTTGTCGATGATATTGATGCAGTGCTGGATGCCGATGCAGGAATCATCCATATCCGTTCCGCATCGCGTACTGGTTACGGCGATTTCGGGGTGAATCGCAAACGGGTAGAAATGCTTCGTGCGCAACTGCAACAGGTCCATGTTATAGAGTGACGGTGGAAGGCTAAAAATCCCGATTCAATTTTTTGTGCGGTTATTAAAAAGGCATTGATGATCAGCTATTCAACTTCATTATTTATTTTTCGACGCGACTTGCGTGTCCATGACAACCTTGGGTTGCTTAAGGCTATGCGTCTTTCAGAGCGGGTGATTCCCTGCTTTATTTTCGATCCCCGGCAGATTGAGCCGCACCCTTATCAAAGCAAGCCGGGCTTGCAGTTTATGTTGCAGTCTATTAAAGATCTTCAGCAGCAATTGCAGGCGGCAGGCAGCAAATTGGCGCTTTATCACGCGCCGCCGGATCAGGTGATCAAGCTGCTTGCCGAACAGCAGCAGATACAAGCCGTTTTTATCAATCGCGATTACACGCCGTTCAGTCGGCAGCGTGATGATGAGCTGGCGGCCGTCTGTAAACGGCTGGGCATTGCGCTGATTGTGTTTCCCGATATTCTGCTTAATGAACCGGAGCAGGTGCTAAAAAAAGATAAAAAACCCTATCAAGTGTTTACCGCGTTTTATAACAATGCCAGACAATTACCGGTTGCGTCGCCTCAGGCTTTGGAGAGGCGGAATTTTTTGTCTATAGATTCCGGGTTTACTATAGAGCGGCTTGGACTATCGCAGACAGAAACTACCATTAACGGCGGCCGACATCAGGCATTGGCGATATTGGGTCGACTTGGCGATTGCGCCGATTACCAAAATACCCGAGACTTTCCAGCGCTGGATGGGACCGGCAAACTGTCAGCGCATTTAAAATTTGGCACCTGTTCGGTGCGGGAAGTTTATTCTGCGGTTACCGAACAGCTCGGCAGCGAACATCCGCTGATTCGGCAACTTTACTGGCGCGATTTTTTTACCCACATTGCGTATCACTTTCCTCAGGTTTTCGGACGGGCTTTTCTGGAAAAGTTTACCAACTTGCACTGGGACAATAATCCCGATTATTTTCAAGCCTGGTGCGATGGAAAAACCGGTTTTCCGATAGTCGATGCCGGGATGCGTGAACTCAATGCTACCGGTTATATGCATAACCGGGTGCGAATGGTTGTGGCCTCATTTCTGGTTAAAGATCTGCATATCGATTGGCGCTGGGGCGAGCGGTATTTTGCTCAGCACCTGGTTGATTACGATCCCTGCGTCAATAACGGAAACTGGCAATGGGCCGCTTCAATCGGTTGCGATGCGCAGCCTTTTTTCAGGATTTTTAATCCTTGGCGGCAACAGCTTAAATTTGACCCGGACTGCCGTTATATTTACCGTTGGCTGCCCGAGTTGCAGGCTTTTCCGCCCAAAGTTATTCATCAATGGGATAATAAACGCAGTATTTGCAGCTATCCGGTGCCTATTATTAATCATATACGAGAGAGCCGAATTAGTATTGTTCGTTTTAAGGAAGCTGCATCACGCAATAAACAACTGGGATTTAAATAAACAATTTATTTATGTGATAACTCTATGTAATAGAGAATTGGTTAGTCTTTAAAACTAAGCAATATGGGCTATTTCTTGCCCGAGTTTTTGTTTTGTTCAACGGGCAGGCAAGTGTTTTAAATCAAGCTAACATATATAATGGATAGTCTTATTGGAAAGCCGGTTATTATCCCATTGCATGGGTTGTGGCGAATAGGCTTTGGTAATCAGAAAAGTAATGAAGTTAAGCGGTGATTAATTGACGCTATAGCTTTTAGTACAGGTCTGTTTTCGATAATCACGTAGAGGAAAAATAAAATGTTAGTGTGGTCAGACAAGTTTGCAACAAATATAGAATTAGTCGATTTTCAGCATAAAAAATTGTTCGACCTGCTTAACAAGTTGTCCGATGCTTTTAAACAGGGTAATCCCAGTGAAATAATGATCAATGAAATATTGCAAGAACTATTGGACTATGCGGATAAGCATTTTGTCGATGAAGAATTGCTAATGTTACAGAGCAAATTAGATATAAGGCATATCAATATTCAGCGCATGGAACACCGGTCTTTTTTATACGATATAAAAAATATGAGTGGTCATTTGTGTACAGAAGATGACTTCAAAGAGGTTTCGGAAAAAC